>CAZKHP010000111.1:0-3754 GCA_964552695.1 uncultured Staphylococcaceae bacterium
CAACAGAACCAACCGCATATCGTCTATGCGGACCTTTTCGCGCGCTGGATTATTGAGGAAAGTGACCTCATCCGCGAGTTTCAGGTCATTCAAACCGAAATATCCCAATTAACAATCCGCGTGGATCTTTTGGGCCCCTATGATTTATATCGCTTAAAAGAACGACTAATTCATGAACTCCATGAACTTCATGTGGAAGCCACGATTTCTATAGAAGCGGTCCCGTTGGATTTACCACGCGACGCCAACAAGTTCAAACGTTTCATTTCTCACGTGAAAATCAATCCGTGACCTTTGCCTTGCTCGTTTCGGACGCAAAACGACAAAAAAACGATGAATTACTTTTTCGTTTTGCCTTTTACAAAATCGATGACGCGTACGATGACAAGGGCCATCACGCTTCCGTTGACACCCACAAGCACAATCATCGTGGGAACCAAGCCGGCGAGTCCCGGGAATAAATTCAACGTCGTGATGATGATTTCGAAAATTAATGCAAGAAGCAAAACCACAAATGGGGGAATATAGGCTAAAGTCCATTTTTTCTTGGCTAAGAGGAACCCGCCATAAGAAAGCAACAAAAGCGCGGCGGCAGTCGGAAGGGAATAGCCTAAGATCGTAAAGGCGAACGTCCAACCTAAAGAAATGAACAGCCCTGTGAGCAAGGCAAGATCCAAAACGCCGATGATGAAAATGACTATCGTTAAGAGTTTTTTCATGTTCTTTTCCTCACTTTCATTATAGTCCATTTCGTTTTCCTTTTTCGGATTTCGGGTCGTAAGGAAAACCAGAGCGCCCTGTATTTAACCCGGTTTTCCATATCCTTGGGTAGTCTTTTTCGGTTAGTTATTATAAAATAATAAAGCATTTGGAGAACATCTATGGATATATCAAAACGGATTTCCGAGAAGCTTAATCTTACCTTAGAACAAGTGAACGCCGCGATCGGTTTGATCGATGAAGGAAGCACGATTCCGTTCATCGCCCGTTACCGCAAAGAGGTCACGCATAATTTAAGCGACAGTGAACTTCGCGACCTCAATGACAATTTGATTTATCTTCGTAATTTCGAGGAACGGATTAATACCGTTGTTTCGTCAATCGAAGAACAGAAAAAATTGACGCCCGAATTGAAACTAGCGATTGAAAACGCGAAGACTTTATCGGAGTTGGAAGATATTTACCGTCCTTACAAGCCCAAACGGAAAACGCGGGCCAGCATCGCCAAAGAAAAAGGTCTTGAACCTTTGGCTACCTATTTCAAGACCGGACGAAAAGATGCCTCCTTTGGTGCTTTTTTAGCGGGTTTCGTCAACCTTGAAAAAGGCGTGGAAACCGTAGAGGATGCGATCAATGGCGCTTTGGATATCATCGCCGAGGAAATCAGCGATGAACCCAAGTATCGGAAATTTATCAAAGGCCATATTCAAAGCGAAGGTCTCATTGTTTCCAAAGAAATCGCCAAAGACGAAAAAGACACGTACGGGAAGTATGCCAATTACACGGAGAAAGTCTCTACGATACCGCCTCACCGTATATTAGCCATTAATCGGGGCGAAAGCGTCAAATGCCTTAAAGTAACCCTAGAATACCCCGAAGAGGTCATAGAAGCCAGAATTCAAAGGGATTATCTGAAATCCGCGGACTTCGCCGAGGAATTGAAGACCGCGATTAAAGACGCCCTCAAACGTCTCATCCTTCCTTCGGTCGAAAACGAAATCCGAAACGACCTTTTTGAAAAGGCCGAAGATGCATCATTGATCGTTTTTAAAAAGAATCTCAAGGCTTTGCTTCTTTACCCACCCTTAAAAAACAAAACCGTTTTAGGGTTTGACCCGGGCTTCAGGACGGGGTGTAAATACGCCATCGTCAATCAAAATGGCATTCCCGGGGATGTGGGCGTCTGCTATTTAACCGCAGCCTCGGAAGGCGAAATCGTAAAGGCCCGAAGACAAATCACGGATTTATTGAAGAAACACCCCATCGATTACATCGCCCTCGGTAACGGAACCGCGTCCCGTGAGAGCGAAGTCGAATTGTCAAAGATCATCAAAGATAACCATTTTTCAACCAAACTTTTCATTGTGAATGAAAGCGGCGCCTCGGTCTACAGCGCTTCAAAACTCGGTGAAGAGGAGTTCCCTGATTTACCTGTTGAAAAACGCAGTGCCATTTCTCTGGCCCGAAGAATTCAAGATCCTCTCAGCGAACTCGTTAAAATCGATCCCAAAGCCATCGGTGTCGGCCAATATCAACATGACATGAACCAAATGAAACTGGACACTTCACTGAACGGCGTGGTCGAAGATTGCGTCAACACGGTGGGCGTGAATCTGAACAATTGCTCCATTTCGCTTTTAAACTATGTTTCCGGCGTCAGCAAAACGGTGTCCGTGAACATTTATGAATACATCAAAGAAAACGGACCTTTCAAAACGCGGAATGAGTTAAAGAAAGTTAAAAAACTGGGTGACAAGGCCTTTGAGCAATGTGCCGGGTTTTTAAGAATCTACGGAGGTAAAGAACCCCTTGACTCAACGTCGATTCACCCAGAATCTTACGAGGTGGCCAAGTCCATCATTGCCACTGCGAAAATCGACCTTTTAGGCGATTCCACGGAGAAAAAAGCAGAAGCTTTATCGCGGATCAATGCTCAGGAAATTCTCGCCAAGTTTCATATCGGCGAGGAAACTTATCGTGATATGATCGAGGAAATCAAGCGTCCCGGTAGAGATATTCGCGACGATATCGAAATCGTCGAACTGAATAACGAAGTGAAAGATATAAAAGACCTTAAAGAAGGGATGATTCTTAAAGGGACCGTTCGCAACATCATGGATTTCGGTATGTTTGTGGATATCAACGTTCACCAAGACGGGCTCGTTCACATTTCCGAAATCGCCAATCATTATGTCAAAGACATTTCCTCACTTTATTCGGTCAATGACATTGTCAAAGTCAAAGTCATTTCCCTCGATCTATCCAAGAAACGCATTGGCCTTTCGATTAAACAAGCGCTTTAAACGAAACGTCATCGTCAACTTTTTTGCGTTTGATTTGCCTTTTCCCATCCATTTCATCTAACATTAAACTAGAACAAATCTTTAAAGCCGGTAGGGTTTTCCCATCTCGGCTTGTTTAAGAAAAGGAAGGCAAACTATGAGAATCCTGCTTAGAATCCTCTTGACGCTCGTTGGTATCGTCGCCTTTTTTGGAATGTTAGGCAGTGCCGCCTTTTGGGCGTATGGCCAATACGGTGTTCCGATGGTTGAAACGCAACTCAGTAATGCCGAGGAAGAAATTGCTGCGGGTATCGAAGCAGACTATCCCGGCTCAGATGTTACGGTCGATTTCCAAGAATTCTATTACAACCTTGAAGGCATGAAGTTCTATGTCGCCATCAAAGTCAATGCCATTGGCGAGGTGGGTGGAATCGAAGTCACCAATCAAACCAACTATGCGGTCATTGATGTGGTCAGCGCGATTTCAGGAAGCGCCACCTTTGAGACATATGAAGAAAGTGAATGGACTGCGATTGAAGATCAATACTCAGTGGCACCCGCTATATTGTTTGATGCGGCTGAAGTTAAACAAACCGCGGTTACCTATTTCACCATTTCTGCGGTTGCCTTCGTTGGCAGCATCGTCGTCAAGGCCGTCTTTTTGCGAAGAAAACGGCCCTAAAAACCGTTTTTCAAACTCAAATCACTTCGGTATTTTAAACAAAAGAAGCCACTTTTACAGGAATAATCAC
>CAZKHP010000112.1:0-3739 GCA_964552695.1 uncultured Staphylococcaceae bacterium
CCGTGAACGTTCATAGTTTTCTCCATTCAGTTATTTTATAAAATAACCTAGTCTCAAACAGTTGTCAAAGCCTTTTGCCACACCGTCCAAAAAAACCGTGCGAAGAAGGGTTAAAATGGTATAATAATTTTTGACCTAACGCGATGTTTTTTAAGGAGAACGCATGGAAAAGAAAACTGCCATCATCATCGGAGCCGGACCTGCCGGATTAACGGCCGCTTACGAATTACTCAAGAAAAGCGATATCAAACCCATCATTTTGGAAGAAAGCCATGCCATCGGCGGCATCTCGCAAACCGTGGATTATAAAGGCAATCGGATCGATATCGGCGGGCATCGTTTTTTTTCTAAAATCAAAGACGTCACCGATTTATGGGAGGAAATTCTGCCAACGCAAGGCGCGCCCGCTTTAGACGACAAACTTCTTTCCAGAGAAAAACCTTTAGTGGCCGGCGGACCCGATCCTGAGAAGACCGATGAAGTCATGCTCATCCGGACGCGTGTTTCGCGCATCTACTATTTACGGAAATTTTTTGACTACCCTGTGTCGATGAAAGCCCAAACCTTTAAAAATATGGGTTTCCGCCGGACTGTTAAATCCGGTTTCGGCTATGTCGGTTCAGCGCTTTTCAAACGCAAAGAGAAAAATCTTGAAGACTTCATGATCAACCGTTTCGGAAAACCGCTCTACGGCATGTTTTTCGAAAAATATACCGAAAAAGTTTGGGGTCGTCACCCTCGCGATATCGATGCCTCTTGGGGCGCTCAACGCATCAAGGGACTTTCGCTTTTCAAAGCTTTAGGAAATATCCTTGCAAAACCCTTTCGCAAAAAGAATGCTAAGATTGAAACTTCGCTCATCGAGCAATACGCCTATCCCAAAAAAGGACCGGGCCAACTTTATGAAACGATGGCGAAGCGGATTGTGGAAATGGGAGGAAGTCTCATTCTCGACGCAAAAGTAGACCACATCGGCTTTGATGGCAAAGCCATCACATTCGTTGAGGCCGTCACACCCGAAGGAAGAAAATCGTTTGTCGGAGATTACTATTTCTCCTCCATGCCATTAAAGGATCTCTTTCTTTCAATCGGCGAATCCGCGATTGATTCTGAAGCCTATCGCGTTGCCACTTCCTTGATTTACCGCGACTTCATTACCGTCGGGCTTTTGTTGAAGAAGCTCACCATCCAAAACCAAACCAAAATGAAGACGCTCAACAATCTGGTTCCGGATTGCTGGATTTACATTCAGGAAGAAGAAGTAAAATTGGGACGTTTGCAGGTCTTTAATAACTGGTCACCCTATATGCCCAAAGATCCCTTAAACACCGTTTGGGTCGGTCTTGAATACTTTGTCAACGAAGGCGATGCGATGTGGACAATGCCCGAGAACGAATTTACCGCTTTTGCCATCCGCGAACTCGCTTTGACAGGAATCATTGATGCCAATGACGTTATAGATGCCGTGGAAATCAAGGTCAAGAAAGCGTATCCCGCATATTTCGATTCCTATAAGGATATTGACAGAGTCATCGCTGTGTTAAACAAAATCGACAACCTCTACTGCATCGGCCGCAACGGGCAACACCGCTACAACAACATGGACCATAGCATTATGACCGCAATGGAAGCCGTCAAAGTTATTTTGAATCCTGAGAGTTCCGACAAATCCATCATATGGAAGGTCAATACCGAGAAGGAATATCATGAAAAGGCAGATGCAAAAAAAGCTTAATTCAACTCTCGCTTGGTTAAAAACACTTAGTAAAAAGCGCTTTTTTCCGCTTCTTTTAGCTTTGGCCGTCTTCATAATCATCTATGTAACCTATGTCGTCTTTGCGCTTCAAGGACCTATCCCCCAACTCACGGGCAATGAAACCGCCAGTGAACTGGAAGACATTTTTGCTGTTGCTGCTTCCCAACAGAACTTTGCGTTTCTGCAAGGAACCATGCTTTTCTTGATTCTTTTGGAACTTGGCATCGCTATCGCCATGATCAAGAATCGGACCATGAGTGTCCACCGTGCGATTATCCTTATTCTCATTGCTGGGTTCATTATGCGAACAGGATATGGCATTTTTACGGATGGACTGATGACGCGGCAACACGATTTAAGCGTCGGCTCAAATACCGGAAACGGCCATTATGGCATCACCATGTTTATCTACAACAATTGGGCTCTTCCTGAACGTTTAATCAAAATCGTTGAAGGACAACCCACGTGGGATTTATCCGGAAGTTATCAAATGTACCACCCGATGTTGACGCATATCACCTGGGCACTCTTCATGCGCTTCAACAGCTTTTTCATGGGTACGAATATTTGGGTTTTATACGAATCCGTAAGGATTTTATCGATTTTCTTTTCTTGCATGTCGTTATATTTTATTTACCTGACTTTTAAAGAGTTTAAAGTTCAAGGGTGGCCCTTGGTGATGGCTACCGCAATCATCGCTTTCAGTCCGGTTTTTTACCGGCTGTCGGCCATGACCAACAACGATCCGATGGCTTACTTTTTCATCTTCTTGGGAATCCTTTTTACCGCGAAATGGCTCCATAAACCCACGATTGGAAATATCGTCGTCATTGCCCTTTCGATTGGACTCGGCATGGCTTCGAAAATGACCGCCGCGCTTTTGGCATTCCCGGTGGCGGGTGTATTCCTCTACCGTTTGGTTGTTTCCATCAAGCAAAAAAAAGTTCTTTCGCTCATTCCCAGCTTCTTGCTTTTCGCTGTCATCGTTTTTCCGATTGGCCTTTATTTCCCTGTCCGAAGTTACCTATTGTACGGACAACCGTTGACCTATGTTTGGCATAATTTGAACCACCACTTGCTAGTGACCAACGATAGTACTTGGAGTCGTTTCTTCTCGTTCCCAGTGGATCAGTTGACCCATAGTTTGTTCGAAATTCTTTGGGATGACTCCATTTATGGTCAGGACTACAACATCTACACGTCCCTCATGAAATCGTTCTTGTATGGGGAGTTTGCTTTTGGCAATTACATACTTGCCGGGGCTTTGATGATCTTTAACTTCTTTTTCGTCATAACGATGTTCGTTTCGATGATGTCGTTTATTTTCAACGGAATATTCAATCGAAACATCAACCAAAAAGAACTCCTCCTTTTCTTTGGGGGCTTGGGGCTGACCTTCTTCGTGAGCTATATCCAATTCAATTTAACGTACCCGTACGCGTGCACGATGGACTTCCGTTATGTGGTCGTCATATTGCTGCCAATTGCCCTGTTAGTCGCTTTCGGTTATCAAAAGACCCAAACTCAGACCGAACATCCCAAACTCAAACGGTTTGGCGCCAAGTATTTTCCTTTATTGGTCACCGCTTTTTGCTTAACGTCGATTCTCTATTACATTTCCGCCGCATAAATTAAGGATTCGTCATTGAAATTTGTTTTTTATTTGCTATAATAAATCACGCTGCAGGTATGGCGAAACTGGTAGACGCGTACGTTTGAGGGGCGTATGGGGTAACCCGTGAGAGTTCAAGTCTCTCTACCTGCACCAGTTAAAACACAAAAGGACTGAACCGGAATGGGGCAGTCTTTTTTTTAATCAGTGTTTAATTTTTGGCGTCGGAACATTGAATCTTGTATCTTGCGTTCCTCAAACAATCATATGAGAATGACATCGAGGAGAAAAACTATGGTAAACTTCAAAACGAGTGCGATCTTGGTTGTCGATATGCTAAATGATTTCGTCACCGGAGCGTTAAAATGCGA
>CAZKHP010000113.1:0-3738 GCA_964552695.1 uncultured Staphylococcaceae bacterium
ATTTTCAATTTACTAATCGTTTTAATTGTTGCCATATTTTCGTCCAACACCCTTCCCGAATTGGTTCGTGGTACATCCCCGAGCTATACGGTTTCGCTAACCGCGAGTGACAAATCCGGAGTTTCCACAAGTGGTTACCAAAGTGGCACAAAGACAGTGAAGAGCGTCATGTTTGATTATTATGATGCTTTAGATGTGGCAAGCTATCACGTTCAGCTGAAAGCTTCGTCTGGTTACATCGCCAATGACGCGGCCACTCAAATCACTTCGATTCTCTCGATCCGGGCCACGTTCAATTCCGCGACGAGCATGATTTTGACCACGGGGATGTCGGCAAATCCGACGACCAATTCCACGCCCCTTACTTCGGGTGTCGAAACGGTCATCTCCGGAACGCCTTATTTCTTCAAACTGAAATCGGGCAGTGAATATACCCGTCTCACCAGTTTAGTTATCACCTATAGTTGTGTCCCGAGCACGTCGAGCAGCGGATCTTCTTCGGATACGTCTTCGTCCGGAAGCAGTTCATCGTCCTCAAGTTCGTCTTCCTCCTCTTCATCATCGAGCGAAACTCCCGCCGCGAGTTGTTCGATTCAAGTCAAAAACCCTTATACATCGGCGAGTGCGGATGCAGCACTCTCGACATATATTCAAAGCACGCCTTCGAATTACTTCACTTACTCTGGAATAAGCGTTTCTTCAGTTGTCGCAGTAAGCGTTTTTGCCAACGCCGACAATAATGCACTCCGGTTTTCTTCCAAAACAGGTGAAGGAAGCTTGCGTTTTAACTTTTCTTCCTCGATTTTGGCCAAAACGGTCGTCTTAAGTGTTTCTCAATACCAAACAGACATTTCAACTGTAACGGTTGGAAACGGAACTCAATCAGGTTCTGGAACAGTTCAAAGCGGAACGACATCAATCACAATTGCCTTGAATGCGACAACGTCATCGAATCAAATCACAATTTCGTCCGCAGCAAAAAACCGTTTTCACCTCAGTGCAATCTCAATTACTACCGGTAGTGGATCTTCGAGTTCATCTTCTTCCTCCTCTTCTTCTTCTTCGTCTTCCAGCAGCAGTTCCTCATCCTCGAGTTCGTCTTCTGCGGTTACCTATGACAACTTCTATAAGCAAACTGCAGCCTCGACCGTGAATTACGATATTTTGTCCGACCAATCCGAATGTTATTCGTTACCCAGCATCGGAACACAAAAGATTTTAGTCATTCCTGTTGTTATCTCCGGTTATCCGTTTACAACCCAAAAACTGACCGATATTCAAAAGACATTCGCCGGCGATGCCACCGACACCGGATGGCAGTCCCTCAAGAGTTTCTATGCCGCATCCAGTTTCGGCAATTTAACACTCGATATCACGGTCTCAAGTCCCTACACTTCGAATTTGAGCCCTTCCCAAGTCTTTGGAAAGAACAATGCCAGTTATGGAGACCTTGGAACCTACTATGTCCTTGAACAAGCCGTGGCGTGGTATAAAACGCAAACCTCCTCGACCTTGACCGCATTCGACAAAGACGCCAACGGATTCATTGATAACGTGTGGATGGTCTATAGCTGCCCGAATTATTCCAACGACGCTACAATCAATGCGGTTTCTAGTACAGATAATCCGTTTTGGGCGTTCACCTTCTGGGATTTCACAACGACCGCCAATACGTCGAGCCCGCAACCGTGCAACTACGCTTGGGCCAGCTATGACTTCATGTATGAAGGCTATGGCACCTCCTTATTAGATGCTCACACCTACATTCACGAAACAGGACACGTATTAGGCCTGGACGACTATTATAATTACGATTCCACTTCCAGTAACCCTGGTTTTGGTCCTGCCGGACAAATCGACATGATGGATTACAACATCACCGATCACAACACGTTCTCGAAAATGGCGTTAGGATGGACCAAACCCTATATCGTTACCGGCAATGCCGAAATCACGATTAATCCGTCCGAATCCAGCGGTGATTGCATCTTGATTCCGCGTGTCGGAAAGACCTACGCCGGCCATCCGTTTGACGAATACATCCTGCTCGAACTCTACACTCCAACAGGTTTAAATGAAAAAGATTCCTTGAGCAAATACGCTGGCACCTATCCGCAAGCGTACACTGTTCCCGGCGTGAAACTCTTCCACATGGATGCCCGCTTGGTGAATAATACCTATGCCTCCAACAAATGGACAGCGGGTGCTTATACTTCCACTTTGGGAACTAGCGGTACCAACAACTATTACAGTGTGGGAAACAGCAATACCCCGAGTTATAGCAAGACGTCAAACTATTCGTTGATTCACCTCATCGAAGCCGGTGGTACCAACACGTTTAAAACCGGAAATGCCGGCACCAACAGCACCTTATTCAAAACCGGAAACTCCTTCTCCATGGCATCTTACGGGACCAACTTCTTCCCGCAAAAAACAGTTATGAATGACAATTCAGCCTTTGGCTATTCGATCTCCTTCGTTTCTGTTTCCTCAACCTCCGCAACTATCCGAATTTCAGTTATCTAAATCACAGTTCAAAGATATACGAACAAAAAACCCCTTTTTCGAACGAAGGGGTTTTTATGGTTTTCGGGAAAACCTGCGTTTTATTTTGCATCCTCTTGCGGTAAGTTGATTCCATTCTTTTTTGCAACACGAAGAATCGTTGCTTGCCACTTTTTGGGAAGTTCGTTCCAAATGGATAAAAAATCAGCTTTTTGTTTATTCGATAAAATCAAAAAGGTGAGGACACTCGTAATCGCTTGAATATCTTTTTCTGCCTTCAGACCTCTTTTTTCATTGATAAGAAGCTTTTGAATCACAAAAGCAGATGGGCTTGCTACCTTGAGCAAAAAACCATTGCGATTCACCTCAATAAAGTGTTGGCTGAACAATTCCACATAGCTCAAAGATTCTGCATTGATTCCGGTTTTTCCAATAGTAACCGTGGATTCCCCTTGGCGGTAAAGTTTGGTTATGAATTCGATTTCAAAACCATCTGGTGAGATAAACTTTGACTTGTTCGTCAATGTATCTGAAATATGATCGTAGTTAATTTCTCGCAGAGAGGAAATGACATCGTCATTGACAGATGTCTTTTTTACATCAGGAACATAAAAGTCAATATCGGTGGTCCGTATGAGGGGTATAAAGCCATCCAATATATGTTGGTAGAAAACAAGACACCAGGAACCGACGAGAATGACGTCATTTAAAAATCCTGCCTGACTAAAAACGGATATAATGCGATCAATCTGCTCCTCATACTCATTCATAATGCCGCAGTGCCTTTCTAAGTTGTGCTTCTTGTTTGAGCGAATCTTTTAAGTTTTTCGATATCCGAAGATATTCGCTTCGGTCCCTTAACGCCTTGATGCTTTCGGGGGCCCCTTCTTTACCAATATAGAGGGAAATGACTTTATTGTCCTTTTTATACTTTCGGTAGACATAAGAAAGGCCCTCGATTTTCTGAATGACAATCGAACCTTTGGGCAAATCGTCCAATAGCTTCCGATAATCAGCGATGTGGTTTTGAACACGTGCCAATTCTTCGTTTAGGACACCCGCAATGATAGGCATAGTTTTCCCTCCCAAAGTAAGCATAACATACTTATACAACCTTTTGCATATTTGTTACATTTGTTGTGTAAAAAGAAAAGGACGACCTTGAAGGGTGTCCTTAATGTTTTGCTGGCTGCCGAGAAAGGATTCGAACCTTTGCATGAGCGGTTCAGAGCC
>CAZKHP010000114.1:0-3710 GCA_964552695.1 uncultured Staphylococcaceae bacterium
CTCATTGCTATAGAACGTTCCGTCACGGACCGCACGGTTAAGGAGCGTCAAGGATTGATAAACGACTCGGCCGGCACCGATATTCAAGTGACCGACTTCGGAGTTGCCCATTTGTCCTTCGGGGAGCCCCACAGCTTCGCCAGAAGCTTCGATTTCGGTATAAGGGTGAGTGGCAAAGAACCGATCTAGGTTCGGTTTCTTGGCTTCGGCAATAGCATTGCCTTTTTTATCTGAACGGATGCCATAGCCATCCATAATGCATAAAATGACTGGTTTTTTCATAGAAAATGCCTCTTTCCGGGTTAATTATACTCAAATTGACACTTAAATCCTAGCAAGATGACTAGGCAATGACGTCTTTAGGATGAAAACGCGCCAAACGAGCGACCCAACGCCATAAAAACACGCTGATCCAGTAGTTGTAGCCCAGCACATCGGCGTTGTAGTTGGCCACGGCTTTGCGGTAATCGTCATCGACCTCCACCAACGGTTTCTTCAAACCAATGAATTCACTGTCGGCAGCTAATTTTTTGCTTTGCTCACCATAGAAAAGGACGGCTTGCGTCGCTTTGAGCAGATAGGAACGGATGGTCGTCCGTTCGGTTCCGGTCACTTCTTTGAGACGCTCATCGAAGTGCGGCGCCAAATCTTCTTCAAACTCGGCAGGTAAAACGACTTTGTATTTTTTAAAGAGCTTCCCGACTAGACGCAAGACTTCATATTTTTGCGCAAGAAGAACATCGATCGCATCCAAGCGACGAGTGATTCTGCGGATGAAACTTTTCATGACCCGAAAATAGATCAAAGCCGAAAGAAGGTAGACAGCAACGATGATTCCGGCGACAAGAAGGAATATTTGCCAAGGTTCCATTGTCAATCCTCCGAAAGTTTTTTAAGTGCTTTGTATTATAACATATATCGATGACTTCGTGCTTTTGTCACAGTTGTTTTTTCAAAAAAAAATAGATTAGGCCGGTTTTGCGGATTTTTCAATAACGCAAGCAAAAGGCTGGTCTTTTTAAAAAAGGGTGCCGAATTGACAATATATTATCTTAATGATAATATAAATGTTTGAGGTGAACCGCATGCCAAACAAGCCTATTGTCGCCATTATGTACGACTTCGATAAGACCCTCTGCAGCGAAGATATGCAGAACTACAGTTTTATTCCTGCCTTGGGAATGAAGCCTGCCGAATTCTGGGATTTAACCACACAGTTTGTCGAAAAAGAAAATGTCGAAAAAATTTTGGCCTATATGTACATGATGGTTCTTCAAGCACGTGAAAAAGGTATCAAACTTACCAAAGAATACTTGAATAGCCTAGGCAAAGCAATCAAATACTATGAAGGCGTGACCACGTGGTTCAGCCGGATGAATGCCTATGGCGAATCGCTCGGATTAACAGTCGAACATTATTTGGTTTCTTCGGGGACCAAAGAAATCATCGACGGATGCAGCATCGCCAAAGAATTCAAAGCTATTTATGGCTGTGAGTTCCTTTTCGATGAGGTGACCGGCGAAGCCATTTGGCCCAAATATGCCATCAACTACACGATGAAAACGCAATATTTCTTCCGCGTTTCCAAGGGTGTTATTGACAGCAGCGACGACGTCACTTTAAACCAAAGAACCCGCAATCGCCGCATCCCCTACCGCAACATCGTCTATATCGGAGACGGAATGACCGACATTCCTTGCATGATTCTTGTCAAAGAAAACGGCGGCAAATCCATCGCAGTTTACCAAAAAGACAAGAAAGATCGCGTGATGGGACTTTTGGAAGACGGCCGCGTCAACTACATCTGCCGCGCGGATTATAAGTCCGGAAGCGAACTGGAAACCATCCTTAAATTAGTGATGGAAGGCGTCAGTGTCACGGAACAATTGATTGCCAAAGAAAACGCCTTGATTAACAAATAAAAAAGAAAAAGTAGGACTTCGGTTCTACTTTTTGTTTACATTGAAATGGGGTGCCTAAAATGATATTATCATTTTGAAACGGAGGTGCCCTGATGAATATCGCCATTATTCTCGCCGCCGGAAGCAGTCTTCGTTTTTCTTCGAGGACACCCAAACAGCTTATTCGTCTTGTTGACAAACCTCTTTTTTGCCATTCTTTGGAATCTTTCGAAACTCATCCAGACATCCATGGGATTCTCATCGTTACCCAAGATAAATTCATCGAAAAAATGCGTGCCATCTGCACGGAAGCCAAATATAAGAAAGTGATCGATATCATTTCGGGCGGACCTACCCGTCAAAGTTCTTCTTTTGAAGCTTTGAAGTTTTTGCAAAACCGCCTTTCAAAAGACGATTTGGTTCTCATCCACGATGCAGCCCGGCCATTACTGCCCGAAAGCGTTATTTCGGAGAATATCGAACTTGGTTTAAGTAGCCAAGCCGTTGTTACGGCCATGCCTTGTGTCGATACGATTTGTGAATCCAAGAACAAAGGCACCATTTCGGCCAATTTGGATCGCAGCCAATTGTATCAAGTACAGACTCCGCAAACTTTCCGTTATGAGACCATTTTAAAGGCCCACCAATACGCTTTTTTCAATCATGTTCTGGCTTCCGACGATGCCCAACTCTTGGTAAACCAAAACATTCCGGTTTACTTAGCCAAAGGCGACCGCTCATTGCTCAAAATCACGACCCGCGAAGACCTCGCCGCGGCGAAGATATTTTATAAGAAATGGGGAAAGAACAATGACTGATCTCATGAACCCTAATACCGTGGGCGAAATACTTCATGGAAAAATCACGCGGATTGTCTCTTATGGCGCGTTTCTTGATTTTCCAAACGGCCAGCACGGGTTGCTCCATATTTCCGAAGTTTCCGAAAAATTCGTCCGTGACATCCATACCTTTCTGTCCGTCGGTGATGATGTTGCCGTCCGTGTAATTGCCGTCGACCCGGTCAACAACTACCTCCGCTTATCGCTCAAGAATATTCCGAACGAATCCGCTTTGACTCCAAAAGTCTCTTCCAAGAAAAAACGGGTTCCGATTCCCGAAAACCAAGTGGACTTCGCAAAACTCAAAGAAATGTTACCTCAATGGATTGAACAAGCATTAAAGGAGAATAAATAGTATGATGCACGTATCGTTTGAAAACACCCTCAAAAAAATCCCGTTTGAAGACTATGTCGAAAGAGTCAAAACCATCCACCATAACATTGAAACCAAACAAGGCGAAGGGAATGACTTTTTGGGATGGAAAGATTGGCCCGAAACTTATGACCGCGACGAACTGGCGCGAATCATCAAAAGTGCCAAATTTGTCCGTGAACACTTTGATATCTTAGTTGTTTGCGGCATTGGCGGTTCTTACCTCGGAGCTCGCGCCGCCATCGAAGCTTTGAATGGTCTCTACCCCAATGACCCTGTCGAAATCATCTATTTCGGCCAAACCTTCTCGCCGAATTACATTGCCCAAGTCATGGATTATCTTAAAGGCAAACGGTTTGCGATCAATGTTATTTCTAAATCCGGAACGACGACGGAAACTTCGATTGCGTTCCGTATGGTCAAAGAATTGCTTGAAAAGCAACTGGGCAAGGAAAAAGCCAAGAAAGCTATCTTTGCCACCACCGATAAAGCCCGTGGCGCGTTAAAAACACTGGCGGATGCCGAAGGATATGAAACCTTTGTTTTACCCGATGACATCGGTGGCCGTTATTCTGTCTTAACTGCCGTCGGTTTGTT
>CAZKHP010000115.1:0-3702 GCA_964552695.1 uncultured Staphylococcaceae bacterium
CCCACCTTCGCCAGCGATGATCCTATGACAACTGTCATAGAAACCAATAAAATTGATTTAACGCTCAATAAAGCCGATGGAAGCGGAACATTCCGTGTCATCGACGTGCTCGATGGTATGTACTGCCTCAGCGATGAAAACTTGACAAAGGTCGTTGACGACCTAGTATTGGGTATGTCGCAAAAGAATTACGGCGTGCAATTTTACCAAAACGTCACCGGGTCGTTTATTAATGTCGGCAAGGTCGGAGGCGTTCCCTTACAAGACCGGTTGGCCGAATCTCATAACGTCACTTACGTTCCTGCGTTAGCGGATGACCCCGATAATTTCTACGCGGTTGCCCGTTTGAATTTCCACTTTGCTTATGCCGTCCCGTTCGTTTACGGAGACTTATACCCCGCCGGATTAGACGCTCAAGACTAACGCCGGTTTCGATTCGAGAAAGGATAAATCGATGTCCAAATTCTGGATGAACATAAAAAAATCTGCCCAAAGTGTATGGAAAGTCATCGTTAATTTCCGTTATTTTTGGCAACGGTTGGGCGTCGCTTTGCTCACCTTGTTCTTTGCCACGGTTATTTCCTTCTTTTTAATCCGCAGTATCCCGGGCGACGTCATCTTATCGTACGCCCGTGAATTGGCGGCTCAACGGGGCATCACCATTGAAGAAGCCATGCGGCTGGCCGAAAAAATCTTAAACTACGATCCGGATGCCAATATCTTTGTTCAATTCTTTGAATATCTGAATGGGCTGCTTCACGGCAACCTCGGTTCCTCGATGTATGTCCTCGACGTAACCGTGGTCGAAGTCATTCGGAAAACACTCCCGTGGACGCTTTTTGTCTCCACCGTTGCACTCGCACTCAGCTATTTATTAGGTACATGGCTCGGCACACGTTTAGCCTGGAAGCGTAAAGGCGCAGAGGATGCCGTGGCATCCACGTACATCGTTGTTTCCACGTCCATCCCGGATTACCTTTTCGGGTTACTTCTACTTTACATTTTTGCCTATACGCTAGGCTGGTTCCCCACCAATGGAAACTACGACATCATGGTGGACCCGGGATTCAATATTCCTTTCTTCCTGAGTGTGTTTTACCATGCCGCTTTACCTATTATTACGTTGGTCTTTACCCAAGTGGGGAACTGGGCCTTGATGATGAAAGGCAGTGCGATGGGCGTATTGGGCGAAGATTACATCAACGCCGCCAAAGCACGCGGCATTCCCGATCGGATCATCGTCAAAAAATACTTAAAGAAAAACGCCATGCTTCCTTTGATTACTTCGTTAGCCCTTTCCTTTGCCTCCATCTTCGGGGGTTCCACGTTGATTGAAACCATCTTCAACTATCCCGGCATCGGACAACAATTCAGTTCCTATATCGGCCGGTTGGATTACCCGATGATTCAAGGCATTCTCTTTTTCATCAGCAGTGTCGTCATTGTCGTCAATTTAATCGCGGATTCCATTTATTCCCTGGTTGATCCGCGGGTCAGGAGGGATGCTTAATGCCAATCAAAGAACATTTTAAGCGTTTCTTCGCCAGCCCCGCGATCGACGCCTTCCTGCACAACGGCAAAGCGATTGCCGGTGCGATCATTCTGCTTTTGTTCATCTTCATCGGGGTCTTTGGACCTTTGATTTTCCCCTACTCCTCGGCGATTGATTACTCCAACTACCTGTTAGCACCCTCATGGGCCCATCCTTTGGGCACCGACGGCCTCGGAAGAGATGTCTTCCGTCAATTGATCGCCGGAACCGGAGATGTGCTGCTGGTGGCGGTTTTGACGGCTGCGATCACGATTACCATCGGGGTCACGTTAGGTCTTATCGCCGGATTACTCGGGGGTGTCGCCGACCGCATCATTATGATGGTGGCGAACGTCTTCCTAACCATTCCGAGCCTCCCTGTGTTCTTGATTCTAGCGGCTTTATTCACGGTCAACGATCCCTTCTCTTTTGCCATTATTCTCAGTATCTTCAACTGGGCGGGATTAACGCGGGCCATCCGTTCGCAAATCATTTCGTTACGGGAACGTGACTTTATTCAAATTTGTACCGTCATGAATATGAAGAAATCCCACGTGATTTTCAAGGAATTGATGCCCAACATCGGTTCGTACATCTTCATCAACTTCATCTTGGTCATGAAAAACGCGATTACCGGCAGTGTCGGTATCATGTTCCTTGGTCTCGCGGCTTTCCAACCCACCAACTGGGGTGCGATTTTGATTACCGCCAAAGACTTCGGAGCGTTATTCATCCCGGAAGCGCGGTTATGGTTGATTTCTCCGATTGCCTGTATTTTTACTTTCCAACTCGGCATCATTTTATTGTCCAATGGCTTGGATGAGGCACTCAATCCTCGTCTAAGGAAAGCGTAGGCGTTTATGGATACCCCGATTTTAGAAATCAAAGACGTGGTCATCGAGTATGACCTCAAAAAATATAGCCTGCGCGCGGTCGATTGCGTATCGATGCGTTTTCTTAAGGGAAGCGTTACCGCGATCGTGGGCGAATCCGGTTCGGGTAAAACCACACTGGCCACTTCGATTTTGGAAGTCATTTCATCTCCCGGCCATGTCAAAAGCGGAAGCGTTTTATATTACCAAGATGTCCAGCCCACGTTATGGCCGTCGACTCCGGTGGATGGACGTTTTGTGACCGACATTTCGAAGTTAAATCCCACGCAACTCAACCATTACCGGTGGCAAGAGTGCTCCATGGTCTTCCAAGGGGCCCAAAGCTCACTTAATCCGGTGATGACCATTTATGAACAATTCTACGAAACGATGGAAGTCCATCATGTCGGCAATATTTCCAGTAAAGAGATGCACCGCATCGTTCACCAACGGGCACGTGAAGTGTTGGAAATCGTCCACTTGGACGTTGACCGCATTTTACCGATGTATCCGCATGAACTCAGCGGCGGCATGAAGCAACGTGTCATTATCGCCTTCAGCTTACTGTTAAATCCGAAAATCATCATTTTGGATGAGCCCACCACTGCGTTGGACGTCATTACCCAAGATAATATTTTCCGCGTCTTGAAGAAGATCAATAAAGAAATGGGGATCACCATGATTTTGTTGACTCACGATATGGGCGTGGTCGCCAAATTTGCCGATTTCGTCGGCGTCATGTACGCCGGGAAATTGGTGGAATACGGAACGGCCTTGGATGTGTTTAAAAACCGTCTCCACCCCTACACTCACGGCTTAATCGGAGCCACGCCTTCGATTCTCGCGGATCACCGCTCATTAAAACCGATTGAAGGCAATCCTCCCGATATTATGAATCTGCCGAAAGGTTGCCCGTTCCATCCCCGCTGTGACCGTTGTTTTGAAAAGTGTCGCAACCAAACCCCTTCGATGACGAAAATCAATGAAGAATGGGTGAGCTGCCATTTGTTTGATGAAGCAGGAGATTCTTCCCATGAGTAACGTTCTTGAACTGGTGAATATCAACGTTGTTTTTTCAAAGCGTTCCGGCTTATTGAAAGAACGCCGTTTTCATGTTCTGAAAAACGTCAATTTAGCCATTGAGGCCGGTGAAATCGTCGCGGTCGTCGGAGAATCCGGATGTGGCAAAACGACGCTTGGCCGAGTCATTACCGGACTCATCAAACCTTCCGAAGGTGAAGTCCTTTTTGAAGGCAAATCCATCCGCGGCTTCCTCAATGCCGATTTTGCCAAATTCCG
>CAZKHP010000116.1:0-3702 GCA_964552695.1 uncultured Staphylococcaceae bacterium
CGATGCACCGCGAATACTACGCCCTGGTCAAAGGGGTCATCCAAGAAGACGATGGCAAAATCATCGCTCCCATCGGGAGAGACGCCAAAGACCGTCTCAAGATGGGCGTCGATACCATGGGTGGTAAAGACGCGATAACCTATTTCCATGTCCTGGAAAGATTTAATCAATATACCTTTGTCAGTTGTCGTCTATTAACCGGAAGAACCCATCAGATCCGTGTCCATATGGCCTATATCGGTCATGGCATCGAAGGCGATCCGACCTATGGTAAAGGAAAAAATCTTATTTACCAAGAAGGCCAACTCCTTCATGCCTATCGTTTAACCTTCATTCATCCAAGCACCCAACAAGAAATGACCTTTGAAGCCCCCTTACCGGAGTACTTCAAGAAGGTTCTAGAAACGTTAAGAAAGTAGTTCTCTTTTTAGTAAATGAATTTGTGCTTCTATCCGATCCAGTATTATTTAGTCACTATAATTGCTAAATTATCATTTGCTTTCTAAAACAACACAACAGATTACCCGAGCAAACGAATGTTTGAGAAAGAAAAAAGACCGAATCGGTCTTTTTTAGCAATATGTTGTTATTTTGGTCGTTAAGGAATGTTTTAGCCTTGATTCTAGAAATGAAGGATTAAACCCTCTTCTTTTTACTTATAAAATAATCGGTATTAATCGAAACAATGTTATAAGAGTTTGACAATGCATTTTGAAAAAAAGGTAGGACTTGTTTATTTGTTGAACCATAGTTTTTTGGAGAAAAGTCCTTCATCTTCTCCTTTAGGGATTGAATAACCGCCGAAAAAACAGCCATTCCTTTTTCATCTTTATTACTGTCGATGATTGAATCAATCGTTTTTATTAAATCATTATATTGATTTTTTTCGTTAACTTTCTTTTCCTTAGATTCAATAATTTTTTCTACACTGATAAAGGCGTCACACGCATTAATAAAATTCTCAGATGCGAGGTTGTTCCCTGCGCCGACTACATATTTATTGCTTTTTTTAAGCCTTATAACCAAAGGGGTAAAATCGCTATCATTTGTCGCTAGACAAAAACAATCGATGAAGTCTTTTTCCAATAAATCCATAGCTTCAATTGACATTCGGATGTCCGAAGCATTTTTTTTATTTGAATAGGGAATTTGAGCGATTGGCTCAATACCAAGGCGAATAAATTTTTCTTTAATCGTGGAATCACCAAAATTACTATAAAACCCATATTTGACCAAAACATCCCCGAATTCGTTTAATTCATCTTTAAGAATTGGAAAATACTCTTCTTTGCTGAAATTGTCATAATCGATAAGTAAAGCTATTTTTTTCCGATTTTCCATAAAACACCTCTTTTTCAACTTTACATCAAAACCATTTATTAAACATCATTTTTAGAAATCTCCCAGATTCATCTTTTGGAAAAGAAACGAAGAACGCTCCAAAATGGGGCTCCTATAAATCAGAAGGATTCCAAAAAGAAAACCAAGAGCTCGCTTTTGATTATCATGATCATCGGCATCGTCGGCATAGTTGCCACAGTGGTCCTTGTCTTCTTTGATGCCTCCCGTACATGGGCGCTTTAGGGCATCTTCGAAGGCGACCCACAATACGGAAAAGGCAAAAACATCATCTATCAAGAAGGACAACTTCTTCATGCCTATCGTTTAACCCTATTCCATCCAAGAACAGGAAAAGAAATGACCTTTGAAGCCCCCTTACCGGAGTACTTCAAAAAGGTACTTGAGAATCTTAGAAAGTAACCAAGAGCCCCTTAAAAAGGGCTTTTCTTATTTTCCTTCTTAGGTTTTGTTTCAATCCTAATGAAAAATGGAACCGTCGGTTTAATAAATTAACAAAATACGGTGAAATATTAAAACAACCGCAAATCGTTTAAATAAACATTGTTTAATGTTGCCGCGATGATAGAATCGGGATGCAGGTGATCATCATGAACATTCAAAAACCCCTCCGTTTTCCATTTCCTAACCAAAAATACATCCAAACCAAAATGCTCCTTAAAGCTAATTTTTCCCATTATCAGATTAACCGGCTTGTGGAAGAAGGAGTGCTTCAAAAAATCAATAAGACGTGGTATGTGAATCTCAACTACAGGGGGACAGAATTCGATTTTCTCCCTCTATCTCCTTATGTGAGCAAAGGCGTGGTTTGTCTGATGAGTGCAGCGGTCTATCATGGCATGAGCACCTTCCGTTCTTCCCAAGTTGACGTGGCCGTCCCACTCAAAGCGAAAGTATCGAAACTCCCTTCCTGGCCGACCATCGGCATTGTCTATTTCGATACGGCTCGTTATGAAACAGGTATTCAGACGGTTAAGATTGAAGGCGGCTCTTTCCGAATCTACGACCGCGAAAAAACGGTATGCGATCTGCTGACGTATCGAAACAAGTACGGATTAGAGGATTGTCTCGCGGTGCTAAAAGCATATCTTCGTAGAGAAGACCGGGACATCAATAAACTCATCGCTTATTCGGAGAAACTTCGAAGCTATCATATCCTTTCCAAATACCTGGAGGTCCTTCTATGAGTTTCGTCGATTCCATAAAAGCAAAAACCTCATGTATCTGGAAGGTTCTGTAAACGCTTAGAAAATAGCAAAGGCCCCTCGCAAAGGGGCTTTTATCTTCCTAATCGTTTCGAAATGTGAAACAAAATAGGCTAAAACAATTGAAAAAGTTTCACATTATGATACAATGGGGCCATGGAAAACAAGCAAATCGAGATTTTGTCGCTCATTGAAGAAAAGAAAAAGAACGAAGCAAAACTGGCCTCGCTTCTTTATGGCGCGCAGGAAATCCGTGAACAAAGCGGTAAGCAATACCTCTATGTCCATTTCCGAGAAGGTGGACTATCCAAAACGCGGTATGCCGGAGAAGTTTCGCCTGAACTCGTCAATCTTATCTTGACTAACGGCATCCTTGCCCGTCAACTTAAAGCGCAACTAAGAAATATCAATCGTACTTTAAAAGAACTTGGATATAGCGAAACCTCCCTGGATGAAAAAGTCCTTAGGGTGATGGACTATGCCAAACGTCACCTAGTCGATTCCATCTATCAACAAGCGGTGCTGGAAGGTATCGCGGCGACATTCGCGGATACTGAAACCATTCTTGCCGACGGCAAAGTCCATGGCGTCTCCGCGGAAGATGTCTTGAAAATCAATAACCTCAAGCATGCCTGGCAATTTATCCTCGATCCGGATGTCATTTCTTATCCTTCTGACTACAGTGTTCTCACGATGATCAATAAACTAATCGAAGAAGGTTTTTACTATAACGCCGGAAGATTACGAAGTACCCCGGTGTCCATCGGGGGAACCCACTATATTCCTCCTCTTCCCATCGAAAGCGTTGTGGTGGAGAACCTCACCGAGATTCTGACGCAAACAAAAGATCCCATACAAACCGCCATCTCCGCTTTGCTCTACATCACCAAAGCCCAACTCTTCCTTGATGGAAACAAGCGAACTGCGGTTCTTTTCGCCAACCATATCCTCATTTCCCATGGCGTTGGCATCATCGTTATCCCGGAAGCCAAAGTTGAAGACTATAAGAAGTTCCTTATCGCTTACTATGAAGGAAAAGACGAGGTAAATATCCGAAAATTCCTTATTGATGAGTGTTTACGCGCCATTTAGTTAAAAGGTTTTCTGAACCTTTTTAGGGAGTACTTCAAAAAGGTGC
>CAZKHP010000117.1:0-3644 GCA_964552695.1 uncultured Staphylococcaceae bacterium
TTTACCGCAACGGCGACGGACGACTTCACGCTCAAACTCAAGCCGCAAACGAATTGTCGGCTCTCGGACGCCAACCAGTTTGTTTATTCGTACTCCATTCATTAACGACCTTTCCGAAGACATCCGGATGTATCCCGGATGTTTTCTTTTTGTAAGCGTTTTTACCTATCTCTTCTAAGAAAAGAAGGTAGAATAGACACGTCAGAGGGCAATCGCTAAATGAAAAACCGTACGATCGAGCAAAAAAAAGAAACCGCAGTGCGGGTCAAAAAATACATCAAACAATGGCTCATTTTTATTCTAGGTGCCTTGGTCCTCTATAACGGGATTGCCTTAATGGTCGTGGCGAATGTGGGCATGTCTCCTTATGATGCTTTTACCAAAACCATTTCCGATATCATCGGCATTCAATATGGAACCGCTGGAATGATCACCGGTGGGACGTTCTTCCTAACCAATCTTTTGATCCTAAGAAAAAAATTCCCGGTGCGCGAGTTCGCCCAAGTGGTGATTTTCATCGGTGGTGGCTTTTTCATTAATTATTTGGTCGGCGTCATTTATAGCGGCGTTTCCTTCTCTTCGCTTTGGGTCAATATTGCCGTGTTCACAGTCATGACCGGGGTCGTGGCGTTTGGATGCTTGCTCATTTTCGAAGCCCAATTAATGACCACGCCGCTTGAAAGCTTATGTGCGACGATGGCCCCTTACGTGCATTTGACTCTGGGAACCGTTCGGTGGATTGCCGATGGCATATTCTTGGTAGTTACCTTGAGTTTGATTTTGATTTTGGATTTACCTTGGGCTTTAAGTTTCGGAACGGTGATTTCGTTGGCCCTGTTTGGTCCGCTTTTGGACCTGCTTAGAAAACCCACTTCGGCATTTGTCCGCTTTTTGCGCTTGAAAGATTAACGCTGATATCATTGAACATTTTTGAAGGTTTTGAACGATTGCAACCCACATTCGCCTTTTTGACTACCGAAAATGGCCGAAAGAAACCAACAGGTCCTTATGATAGAAGTCGTGCTATGTTAAGATTGCAGTATGAAAAAAGAACCCATTTCCAAGATGCCCAGCATGTTTGCGTTGATTAAACGCCAACGGAAAGATATCCGCAACGATAAAGAAACGCGGATTTTTTGGGCCACCGGCCTGAACATGGTGTTCGAAGGCGCGATTCCTGTGTTAGCGGTTCTTCTTCCGATGGTGATCATCGATCAACTGGCATCACCCAACACATTTCAAATCTTAATGTATATCCTCATTTTTGCAGGCATATCCGCCATTCTTTACGTGTTGTCGCAATATATGAGGGCAACGGTCAATAGTGGGGCCTTGTCGGTCCGGATGAACCGGTTCATCGACTTTAACCGGAAGTTTTTAGCGCTCGATTACAAATACATGGAAGACAATCCTTTCTTGGATAAAATGTATGCCTCACTTCGTTGCCTGGATAACGACAATACCGGGTACGAAGGAATCATGCATACCACCTTCTCAATGCTTCCGTTATTTTTCTCCGCAGCCTTATATGTTGCCTTGCTCGGTACTTATAATGCCTGGGTTATTATTGCCTGCTTTGTCGGAGCCGCCGTTTCGGTTTTCGGTAATATGATGGCCAACCGTTATCAATATAAACGCAAGGACGCTCTCGAACACGCCCTAAGAAAAACCAACTATCTGAATGATGTCGCTTATGATTTCACCTACGGAAAAGATATCCGGATGTTCGACCTGAACGAAAAACTTCGAAAGGATTTCCGTCAAAGCGCCAATTCATTCTTCAAAATTTATGGCGATATCAAAGCCCGCGCCTTTGGTTGGGCAATGCTCGATGTCTTGATGCTTCTGGTTCAAGACGGATTAGCCTACTTTCTGATCATCAGCGGTTACTATAAAGGCGAAATGTCTTTGGGGACGATGAGTGCTTATATCGGCGCAGTCATTGCCTTAACGACGGCCCTAAAAGGAATCTCCAAGTATTTTGCCGACCTTCATAATTACACACGATATATGGGGGATTTTTACGCTTTCATGGATGACCAGTCGTTGTTTTCGTATCAAGGAAAGCGAAACCGGTTGGAGGGTTCGTTTACTGTGGAGTTTCAGGATGTTTCCTTTAAATATCCGCACAGCGAAACGTACGCGCTCCGTCATGTCAACTTACGCCTTGAAAAAGGTGAGAAGCTGGCTTTGGTGGGGGCCAATGGTGCCGGTAAAACCACACTCGTCAAGTTACTGACCGGGCTTTTTGTGCCCGATGAGGGTCATATTCTATTAAATGGCGTTGATATCAAGGAGTTTGCCCAAAAAGAGCTCCAAGCGATGTTTGGGGTCGTTTTCCAAGACTTTACGATCTACGCTGCCAGCGTTCTAGAAAACGTTATGGGGGATGATGCCCAAGGCAAAGACTTGGCGATGCAATCTTTAAACTCGGTCGGCTTACAAAAGAAAGTTGAAAGTTTGCCTCATAAAGAAGATACTTCGTTACTTAAAGTCATCGATGAAGAGGGAACGCTTCTTTCCGGGGGCGAAAACCAAAAGTTGGCCATTGCCCGAGCTTTGTACAAAGATGCCAATATGATTATTCTCGATGAACCCACCAGCGCCCTTGATGCGTTGGCGGAAGAAGCAATTTACCGTGACTTCGATCAATTGGTCAAACACAAAACGGCGATTTATATCTCGCACCGTTTGTCGTCCACCAAATTCTGTGACCATATTGCTCTTTTGACTCCCTCGGGTCTTGCCGAATACGGAACTCATGATCAACTCATGGAACAAAAAGGTCTCTACTACACCATGTTTGTGACGCAAGGAAAATATTACCAAGAGAAGGAACTCGACGATGAAAAACGGTAAAATCCTCGCACGCCTGATGAAGGAATCTTTCCGTGCCAATCCCACGCTGTTTTTCGTTATGCTTGGCAATGCTTTGTTCTCTACCGCGGCCACCTTGTTTAATATTTTCGCCCTCAAGATCATTTTGGATACCGTGGTTTCCAAACCTTTGGAAACATCCCTGATGTATGCCGCTGTCGTCGTAGGCGTGGATGTCGGTTTGGCATTTTTGAAGCAACTCTTCGACAAACTCATGGAATATCAACGCAATTTGACAGATCAACGGCTTCGCGAAGTCTTGGCTAAAAAATTGATGAATGCCCCGTATTCTTATTTAGAAGATCCTTACTATTTGGATTTAAAGGAAAGGGCAAAATTTGCCACGGAAAACCAAGGAGCCACAGAACGAGTCTTGATGTTTATGGCGCGTTTGATTTCTTACGTTATTTCATTGATTTTCTTGGTTTCTTTGTTAGCAACGTTTGACCTTTGGTTGATTCTCGTGATGGCGGGTTACGTGACTTTGACCGTGCTCATCAATTTGTTTTCGCTCCGCTTCATCGCCAAGTTTTATCAAGGCTTGATCCCATTGAACCGTCGGTATGGCTATTACATTGAAACTTTAGGCAATAAAGAAAAGGCAAAAGAATATCGGCTGAATGAAAAAATCCGTTCCTTGATGTTTAACAAATTTTACTATTTTAACCGGCAAACCCAAGTTGAATTAAAGAGATTTAACAAAAAGACCGCTCTCTTCACGAGCGCCTTAGGATTCATTAACTACCTTCACATGGGCATTGTTTATG
>CAZKHP010000118.1:0-1259 GCA_964552695.1 uncultured Staphylococcaceae bacterium
ATACGACAGTTTGCATCGGATAGCCTTCAAAAAAGTGGATTCGGCCTTTCATGGCCACCAAAGGAACGCCGTGTAAATAGCCAAAAATCAGTTTTCCTTCATGACCCGGAGCGGTCGAAACCGGAAATCCTTCAATGTCGCGATAAAAAATCTCGCACACGGGAGTGATTTCCATAGCAAAGTCGCCAAGTCCGGAACCTAGGACGAGTCCTAAGACAGGAACAAAGTCGGTTTTGGCGCGGACACTCGCGAGGCAACGGTTTAAGGTCTGTTCTTGTATGTTCATAATGATTACCCAGCACCATTTTACATTATTCCTATTCGGTTGGGTAAACTTCTAAAAATCCGTAAGGGAGTAAAAAGGATGGGCGTTTTGGGTTACGTCTTGAAAAGTTTCTTCGGGGGTCATAAAGTAAACATAGTGGGGAAATCGCTATGATCAAAATCATCAACGCCGTCAAAGGAAAAGTTGAGACGCTTTCAGAAGTCGCCAAAGGATGTTGGATTCAAGTCATCCAACCGACACCCGAAGATATTGCTTTTTTAGAAAAACTTGGCGTGGGCCATGATTACATCAAATACGCTTTGGACGAAGAAGAATTGGCTCGGTCGGAAACCGAAAATGGTCAAACGTTAATTATCGTGGACCTTCCCACCGCTCCCGAAAACGCCCGTACTTCCACGCCTTCGACCATGCCAGTGGCGTTCATTTTGATTAATGATGACTATTTGATCAGTGTTTCCGTGAAAGAAAACGACCTTTTTGACGAAATCTTAAAAGTCGCTTCCTTAAACACGACCAACCGCACCAAAACAATCCTGCAATTTTTAGGAAAAGCTTCGATCAAATACATGCAAGTCCTTAAAGAAATCGACCGCATCGTTTCGGAAATTGAAAAAAGAGCCGTTAAATCCGTGGGCAAAGGCGAAATTCTTGAACTGATGGAAGTTCAAAAATCACTCGTCTACATTACCTCATCGCTCAAAGCCGACGAAGCCATGCTGGAACGCATCAAACTCGGCAATGTCATCAAGATTGCCAATGGCGATTTGAGTTTTGCCGAAGATATCCTGATTGAAATCCGTCAAGCCCGCGAAATGGCGGACATTCACGAACGCTTATTGACCAACACCATGGATAACTATGGTTCGATTATTTCCAACAACCTCAACGACATCATGAAAGTATTGACCTCGATGACGTTGGTGTTTTCGATTCCGATGATTATTTTCGGTCTCTACGGCATGAACGTCGGAGG
>CAZKHP010000118.1:1359-3518 GCA_964552695.1 uncultured Staphylococcaceae bacterium
GTATCGACGAAGATCCGAAAATCGCATTGTTTACGGATTTTTTCAATCGCGAAGATCATAATGCCTTCGAGAATGATGACGGGGGCGGAATGGACCACTACGGTTTGGGTCGAACGGGCGTGGTTTTTGAAATCGTAAACCGGGTGTTCGATCGTTTTGCCTTTTTTAAGAGCAATGATGTGAGAGACGAGCAAATCGACATCGAAAGAATCAGGATGGTCGTAGTTCAACTTTTCTTTTTCGGCGTAGCTTAATTCGGGACGGTCGCGGTAATAATCATCGAGACGAAGCATCGCTGTTCCAAACTCCGCAGATTCGCTGCTGAGTTTTTTAGCGAGTGTCGTTTTCCCCGACGCCGTTCCTCCGGCAATGCCAATGACGATGGATGGGGCCATTTTTATATTCTCCTAGGAAAATATTACCATTATTGCCTTGGATTGTCTTAAACAAACCGCTTTCAAACAGGGGGTGACTTTCGCCCAAAGAAAAAAGACTTTATAATATAATAATCTTTCATATCTAAAGGAGACGGAAAATGAGACTTGGCGTCATCGGACCTAACGGTGCCGGAAAATCACTGCTTTCACGGAAATTAGCGGCTTATTACCACTGCGAACTGGTGAAAGAACCCGTCGAAAAAAATCCTTACTTGCCTTACTTCTACAATGATAAAGAAAATTTTTCATACCTTGGACAAAACGCCTTTTACAGTGCGCTTTTCCTCTTAATGTGGAATACCAAAGACTTAAAAGACGTCATCTTCGATTCCACCATGTACAGCAACTTAGTGTATACCGAACTTCTCCGTTTGGAAGGCTTCATGACGGTCTCCGAAGCTTCGCTTTCGTTTGCGATTGCCGACGAACACATCAAGCAACTGCCACCGCTTGATTTGGAAATCGTCCTCGTGAGAACCACCGAACAACTCTTCAAAAATGTCCGTAAACGGGGACGCGACATTGAAAAAGGCCAAGAAGAATACTTAAACTTCCACTACGCGAATTATTATAAAGCGATTCGCCAAATCTACATCAATTATAAAGTCCCGAAAAACAAAATTCTGTTTCTCGAAGTCGGCGACATGGAAGATCCAGCCGAATTCGCGCGGATCATCGCAGCCATCGAAAAAGCCTACCAAAACTCACTCAAATAAAAAGAGGAACTCAATCCTCTTTTTTCTTTCTATTTTCGGGTCGATTCACGAACCACCAATTGCACCGGAATGCGGCGTACTTGTTCCTCCGATTCAGCTTCGGTGCTTTCACCGTTGATGAGGTTGAGCAGGATATCCGCGGCGGATTCGGCAATAGCCACTTTGTTTTGCCGGATCGTCGTTAATGGCGGATTGAACAGACCGGCAAACACGATATCGTCGTAGCCGATAACCGAAATGTCTTGGGGAACGCGGTACCCTTTGACTTTTAAGGCGTTGATGAGTCCCATGGCCATGTCATCGCTGAAAGCTAGGATGGCTTCGGGGGCCTTTTTCCACGAGGAAATCCATTTGAGCGCATTATCATAGGCATTTTGGAAACCGTAACCGTTGATGTTGGTGTACCACGTTTCTTCAAACGGCATATGATGTTGTTCGATTAACGCTCTAAACGCAATCGTCCGTTCGGCGTAGGCGCGTGAACTCAACGGTCCGCAATAAGCTCCGATGGTGCGGCAACCAATATTCAAAAGATGTTGGAAACCAAGCTCGATACCCATTTTGTCATCACTCATCGAGGAGTGAAGGCCGGGCATGATGATATCGGCGGAAACACAGGGAATTTCGCTGGAAACAAGCTCGATGATGTCGGGATCATTCAAGTCTCCGGTTAAGAGCAAAACGCCATCCACGCTTTTGTTTTGGCACCATTCGTAATAAGTTAATTCGGCTTGGCCCAATTTTTTGACGATAAAGACGATCTCAAAGCCTTTTTTCTCGACATAATTTTTGAACGCTTGAAGCACGCTTCCGAAGAATGGGTGTTCCAGTCCAAACGAGGCAATATCCGAGAAAACGATGCCAATCGTCCATGAATGTTTGGCTTTTAAGATACGGGCGTTCGAGTTCGCGACGAAACCCGTTTTTTTGACGTATTCCAAAACCCGTTTCCGCGTGGCTTCGCTGACTTTGCCGGTATGATGCAAAATCTTCGAGATGGTACTAG
>CAZKHP010000119.1:0-3515 GCA_964552695.1 uncultured Staphylococcaceae bacterium
CGACGATGGCCATGAGAACCAACACGATAATGCCGATGACACAAAGAATGGCCAACGGATTTTTCCAAAGTTGCTTGAATGTTTCGCGCCAATAGGAATACGGGGCGGTTTCAAGTTTTTCGATGTTTTCTTCGGAGGTGCCGACGATGGTGAAAAGGTCTTCGTAATTGTGGTCAATCACTTGATCAATGTTTTTTACCATAGTGGCTACCTACTTTCCGGCCAAGCTGACACGTGGGTCAACCATGGCAGTCGTGATATCGCCCAGCAAGTAAGCGATAATCGAAATCAACGCCGAAACAACGACAATGCCTTGTAAGGCATAGAAGTCGTTCGAACTGTTTGCTGTCACGAGTAAGCCCCCTAAGCCCGGAATCGCATAAATCTTTTCAATATAAAACGATCCAAGTAACGCATACAGGATAGATGACGGGATGGAACGAATAAGCGGAACTATGGCGTTCCTCAGGACATGCGTAAACATAATTCGGTTTTCGCTTAATCCTTTGGCCCGAGCAAATTTGACATAATCGGAGTTGAATTCATCAAGCATAAAACGACGCACCCACAAGGCGATACCGGCCATGCCTGTGAAGCCCATCGTGAGTGCAGGAGCTAAGTATGTTAAGAATTGCCCATCAGCGTATGTAATAGGTAGGCCAATTAACATAAAAATCGTCATCCAAATATAGTAATAAGCAATACCCGGAATTGCATCAATCGTAATTATGTAGGCCTTTCCGATTTTATCGAAAATGCCGTCTTTGCGCTTGGCCATCATGACGCCAGCAGGATAACCGATAGCCAGTTCAACAATGACGGCGATAATTCCTATGCGGAAACTGTGGGGCATCTTACTCACAAAAATGACGTCAATAACATAAGCATTTCTAAATCCGTTAATGAAATAGATTTTCCCCAAGTCCATGATGAAATTGCGGCAGTTGCGCGCCGTAACTGTGTAAGAAATATTGCCAAAGGCGTCTGTAAGAACATTTGTTTCAGTAGAACAAAGCGTTTTGGGAAAGGGAAGAATCCGATAAAAATAAGTAAACAACTGGCCGATGGTCGTTCCAGTTAGCCCTAACTCATCTTTAATCGTCGTGCAACGAAGGTCATAAACCTCTTGAGGCATCTTTATCCAGTTTGTGATTGCCGCTTTACAAATTGAATCGGTGCTTTGGGCACGAATAAGAAGATAGGTGCAGGTGATTGCCAGCATGACAGAAACAAGAGCACTGCCAATACGACGAAGCGAATATAAAAGCAATGGATTGGCGAATATTGCTTTAATTTTGGCATTGCCTTTGAAAAACCATCCGCGGCTGACGCCGATGATGAAAAGAACAAGAAACAAAACTAAGGCAATAATCGTGTAGCCGATTAGGAATAGGGCCATAATCAAATCCTCCCTTAAAAATAATGATACGCCTATATATAGGCGATTTTAAGAACTTTTAGATGAAATTAGGGTTAGAGAGAGATGAATCTCCTAACCCTAATTTGTTTCTAATTAACCGACGCGGTTAACCTTTCGATTTTGAGTTAACGACTAGGCGTAAATGGAGTAGTTGGGATCGAGATTGGCTTTGAGGTTGTCGTAATAAGACTTCATCTCAATGCGTTTATCCGCACCTACAGTGTTAACCATAACCCACATACCCTTTAATTTGTTTTCAGACAACCCATAAGTAGCGGTCGGTTTTTGGTAGGAAATCGTCTTGGTAACGGTGACTCTCCAACCTTGGCCTAAGTTGTAAAGCGGACGTATCAAGTTGGTTTCAAAGAGCAACTCGACTTCAGCTTTGGCAAACTTGGTATAGCGTTGGGCGATATCGTCGTTTACCACTTTTGCGTCGTTTACTAAAGCATCAAATTCTCCGAGAAGGGTTCCGGGAGTCAAGACACCACCAACGACAGAGAATGTGGTGACTTCTTCAGTGGTACCAGTGTAGCCGCTCATATCGCCATTAGTAACCAAGGTGTTGAGATAAGTTAACGGGTCAGCATAGTCAGGACCCCAGCCCATGATGTACATGTTGTAGAATCCAGCACTGCCCATGTTGGAATAGAATCCAGCATCAGGAGCCTTTTCGTTGTTGACGATTTGGATTGTCGGGAAGGCACCGCCTGAGCAAGCCGGTAAAGAAGCGGAAATGTGGCTCGAATTAATCGTGCAGCCATTGATTCTTTCGTTCGCGTTTTCGATCCATTTGGTATCGTTTTCGCGATTGTCATCATCAAAGCTTAAGCCCAAATATTCGACTTTTACCGGCAAGGCAATGTCGGTTTCAAAGCCAGCTAGGTTCGCAGCATTGTAAGCTGTGATTGCCGCGGTTGCTTTGGTGCGAAGAGGTTCGAGCTCTGTTGCCGATACAAAACTTCCGGCGATTTGTCCCGGACGCAATTTAGCTTCGGCTTCGGCAGCTGTTCCGCCATATTTTTCAGCATATTGTTCATAAATATAGTCGACGTAATCTTTGTCGTTAGCAGAGTCGATTGCAAAGTTGCGCGGAGTATAGGTATGGATTTGATACATTTCTTGGTAGACTTTGCTAGTGCCATAACGTTCATTATAAACGTTCAGATCAATGCCTTTGAAAAGGATTTCACGGACCGCGTCAAGCTTAATGGCACGGTTGGTATTGGCAATTTCATCGTCAGTCAATTCAGAGGATTGTTCAGCGGCCGTGGACGTTTCATCGCGGTTCATGTTGAACATCATGAAGAAGGACGAATCGACGCCTTCGACGAAACGAGAGTACGCATCATCGCTGGCAGGGTTTTCTAGTGTGCCGGAATTGTCCTCGCCAGCAACGTATTTTCCCCAACCGACGGTATCGTTTTGGCTAACGGTGAAGCCATCGATAGCGCCAGATTCAAATTTGGAACGAGTGTAGTCATAGCCGATATCGCCAGAGACGAGGGTGTAGTGAACATCTTCGACGTGGACTTTAGCGGCATCCCAATAATCGGGGTTCTTTTTATATGCGATTTCGCCTTCGTTCCAAGCAGTAAGACGGTAGGCACCATTATACAGGAATTTATCTTTGGTGGTTCCAAAGTTCGCATAACCAACTTCCTCAACGAACTTGGCGTTCATGGGAAGGAAGCAGGAATAAGTTAAGACTGAAGCAAAATAAGGCATGCTGTCAGCTAACGTAAGTTGAAGGCGCCCATCCTCTAAAACCTTGGCGCCGACTCTCTTGAAAGCTAAGACGTCAGGGATATCGGCGGCAGTGACGTCAGTCGAATACCCTTTCCGAATTAAGTAGGAAGCAATTCTTTCAGGAGTGGCTTCGAGGCCATTTAAGGGATACACATAAGTGGCTAATGTGGCCCCAAAGTATTCCCAGCCGCCTTGCAAGAACATAGCAGGTAAGTAATAAGTGTCAGACCATAAATCAGGATTACTATAGTCCATGCAGTGTTTGAATGTCGTGATGAAATCATCAGCAGTCACAAATTGCGGAACTAACGTGCCAGAAACGTTGGCGGCGTATTGGGTTCCATCC
>CAZKHP010000120.1:0-1581 GCA_964552695.1 uncultured Staphylococcaceae bacterium
GGAAGACGATAGGCGACGTTGGCGGGTTTTTGAATTTCAAAAATGGGTTTCAAATCCCATTGGAACCAGAAACCGGGGTCCGGTTCTGCCCATAAAAGGCCCTCGGGAGAGGAGCGGACGCGCATAGGAGAGTTGACGTGTCCGCCCCATTCGTTACCTTGAGCGTTTTGAGGAATCCAGCCCATGGCATAAAGTTGGTGATTGCGCCACGCCAGTTGCGTCGCACAAAGATCTTCACTGGTTAAAACATACCGTTGTTTACGGTCCCAGTCGACTTTTTCGGGATCGACATCGATATCACCGATCCAATAACTGAAGCCACCGACGTGGTGGACGGTGCGATGGGCCAAGCTGGCAAATAAATACCAACGGCGGCCGATCTTGATGAGTTGCGGGCATTCGGGTTCGCCATATTCCCAAGCACTGGTGTTTGGAAAACGAAGCAAAGGAATTGTCAGCCATTCCCATAAATTTAAATCGGAACCGATGGTTTTCTTAAACGTAATGGCGCAGTCGGTCATGCTCTTGATGTAAGCCAAGGCGATTTCGTAAAAACAGTTGCGGTCTTTATCGAAGGTAATGAAAGGATCGCGTTCTCCTAAAGGAGAGGCCATTTTATTGACCGGGATGTCGTAACTCGGATTGGCCCGCCAATGGATGCCGTCATTGCTGACAGAGCACACATGCGTAAATTGTTGGCCATACCAAGAATAATAAACTTTTTTATGTTTCATAACCGCGACCACATAATACGGGGCGCGCGGAGTATTTTCAAAACTGAGGGGGGTGTCTTCCCAATGAATCAAATCACGGGAGATCGCGGCATGCGATTGGAACGTTCCGCCGGGAAGCAAATAATACAAAAACCACCGATGCGACGTCGTATCGTAAAAGGGGTGGACGTCGCCAATAAAATGATTCGGATGACGGTAATGGATCATTTCACTGAGGGGCATGTTATTCACCTTCGGGTGTGGTAACCACAACGTTCTTGAATAGGACTTTTCCGTCCATGGCGAATAACGCCAACGGGAAATCGCCTTGACGGTACATCCGTGAACTCAACGCCAGTTCATCGTTCACGTACGCCACGCAGACATCGCCTTCCACAAAGACTTCAAGATGGTAAACGGTGTCATTTTTTAATGAGTAATAACGGGAGGAACCGACAAAGTTGGTATATTCCCAAGGATCGTTGGGAAAACGGTCGAACATGAATTGTTGCCGAGAAGCGTCAAGGGCATAAACGTAGCCATCATCCACTTTTTGGTCATGGCGTAAGGAAATTCCGGCACGTGTAACGTGGGCATCCATCGTGACATCCAACGAGACACGGAAACTTTCGGGGAGTTGAAGTGGCAAATCGACAAAACGGCACGCACCGAGGGCATCCACAGTAATTTCATCAGCCGCATAAACCTTTTTCGCGGAGAAGTATTGTTGAATGGAGGCCTCGGGTTTTTCACCGAGTTCGCCATTTTTCTTTTGATAAAGGTGATGGGCCATCAAATTGCCACCCCATTGCCAAGCGCCGCTATCTTTATTACCGGCTTTGGTGGGAACCCATCCAAACAAGAAACG
>CAZKHP010000120.1:1681-3498 GCA_964552695.1 uncultured Staphylococcaceae bacterium
AGACGAGCCGCCAAAAGCATCCAATAGTTGTTTTCTTCGGCGTTATAAAAAACGAAAGGATCGCGCCAATCGTGCGATTCATAAGCATCTTTCGGAGCATAGAACGTGTCTTCAGGAATCTTTTTCCAAGTCTTTAAATCCGCGCTGGTGGCGTGCATGACGGCTTGTTCGGGTTTTCCATTTTGACGGAAGTGGGGATTGTGTCCGGTATAAAAAATATGAAACGTCTTTCCGACTTTGATGACGCTGCCGGTAAAGACATAAAGGTCTTGATCATGCGCGCTTCCTCGGGGGAGCGCTTCGCCTTCTTCAACATAGCTTGTCAAATCAGCGCTTGATAAATGAAACCACGGCGTTCCTTCTCCGTGTTCGGCGGGATTACGGAAATCGTGGAGATAAAAAAGGTGAAACTGATTGTTTTCGAAAAACGGAATGATATCGGCAACAACGCCATTGGCTGGTTTAAAGAAGATTTTATTTTTCATGCCTGACTCCCAAAGATGTAAACGTTTACATTACCACTATTTTAGATGGGATAGCGGAGGATGTCAAGGCATAAAAAACCCTCCCGTTTTTGGCAAAATGTACGCGCGCATATTTCATTATCCCTATCAAAATGGCATCCTTTCGATTTCCATTTTTCGATGCCCTTTGGCAAAGCTCTTCGGTTTTGTCAAATTTTCTGTCCCTCTTTCCGTTTCGCATGTTAAACTTTTAATAAACAGGAGCTGTTCACATGGCTTTAAAAAAAGAACTCAAAATAAACCAAGCGTGGTGCAAGGGCTGTGGCATTTGTGTTGCCTTCTGTCCTAAAGAAGCCTTAGAGCTTGTCCATGGCAAAGTCCAACTCAAGAATCCCAACTCGTGTATTCTATGCGGTAACTGCGAAATGCGTTGCCCGGATTACGCGATTTTTATCGATGAAAGCGAAGGTGACACCGATCAATGGGTAAAGTAGTGCTGATGCAAGGCAACGAAGCATGTGCCGAAGGCGCGATTGCCGCGGGGATGCGTTTATATGCCGGCTATCCGATTACTCCGTCCACCGAAATTGCCGAACTGTGTGCCGTCCGTCTTCCCGAAGAAGGCGGAAAGTTTATCCAAATGGAAGACGAGATTGCTTCCATCGCCTGTGCCATCGGAGCCTCCGTGGCCGGTGTAAAAGCGATGACCGCGACCAGTGGTCCCGGCTTCTCCCTCAAACAAGAAAATTTAGGCTATGCCGCGTTAGCGGAAATCCCTTTAGTCGTCGTCGATGTGCAGCGGACCGGTCCTTCCACCGGAATGCCGACGTCTCCCAGCCAAGGCGATGTGATGATGGCGCGTTGGGGCACCCATGGCGATCACCCCGTGATTGCGTTATGCCCATCGAATGTCAAAGAAACCTACGAATTGATTATTCGTGCTTTTAACCTCTCCGAAAAATACCGAACACCGGTGTTATTTATGATGGATGAAATGGTGGGACACTTACGCGAAGGCGTTCAACTTCCCGATCCCAAAAAGATCAAAATCATCGAGCGTCCGACCGTTTTACATCCTCAACCCAAACGGTTGCCGTATCTTATGCCTGAAGGCAGTTTAGTTCCGGCGATGGCACCTTTTGGTGCGGGTCAACGCTATAACATCACCGGTCTCATTCATGATGACTCCGGATTCCCGACCAATTCTCCTGCAGAAGCAGAAAAGCTCATCTCGCGTTTGATGCATAAAATCTCCGATAACTACAAAGACATTGTTCAAGTTGAAAAGGTCAATATGGATGATGCTGAAGTCGCTATCTTCTGTTATGGCGGCACCATGAGAGCCGCTCTTTC
>CAZKHP010000121.1:0-3485 GCA_964552695.1 uncultured Staphylococcaceae bacterium
AACCCGCGGTCTCCTCCGTGACAGGGAGGCATGTTAACCGCTACACCACTGATCCATTCGATATGCTTATTTATTATCGTGGAAATAAAGGAAAAAAGCAAGATGAAAAAGCATGCGATACCATAAAAAAATCCCTCACATAGTGAGGGACTTTCAAAAGTGGTCTAGTAATTCTTTTCGCGGAGTTCGAAGAAAGCCTTCGGATGTTTGCAGGCGGGGCAAAGTTCCGGAGCGAATTTACCGACATGGATATAGCCGCAATTGCGACATTTCCAAACGACGATGTCTTCGCGGATGAAGACTTTTCCGGATTTCACGTTCGCTAAGAGTTTGCGATAGCGTTCTTCGTGTTCCTTTTCGACTTTGGCCACCATTTCAAAAGCAATGGCGATCGAAGTGAAACCTTCTTCACGGGCGGTCTTGGCGAATCCGGCATACATGTCGGTCCATTCGTAGTATTCGCCCGCAGCAGCGTCGGCTAAGTTCTCGACGGTATCGGGGACTTTTCCTTCGTGGAGCTCTTTGAACCACATTTTGGCGTGTTCTTTTTCGTTTTCGGCGGTTTCCAAGAAGAGCGCAGAGATTTGCTCATACCCTTCTTTTTTGGCGGCGGAAGCATAGTACGTGTATTTGTTACGCGCCATCGATTCGCCGGCAAAGGCTTCTTTCAAGTTTTTCTCAGTTTGACTGCCTTTTAATTCCATATGTTTTCCTCCTTAAGCATCATTTTAATATTACCTTTTTTGTGGCTTTTCGTCTAGAAGCGTAATCAAGAAATGAAGATTGGATGCTGAGTTTTACAAAAACAAAGGATACTTCTAAACAAAAAGTTGTCTACTCAAGTCTTTTTCGGTAGTAGTAAATGTCGATGGTTTGATTCATTTTGACCGCCACGGTTTTGAGGTGTCCTTCTTGGATGAAACCTTGCTTTTCATGAAAGCGTAGCGAGACGGGGTTGACGTTGGTGATGATGGAAATGAGGTTGGTTATTCCTTGCTGTCTAGCCAAGGTTTCAATGGCCCGATAGAGCGCACTACCCACCTGTTGGTGCATATGGTCTTTATGAACATAGATCGATAAATCAGCGGTATGACGATAAGCACTCCGTTCATTGAAAACCGAAAGATAAGCAAAGCCCAAAACGGTTCCGTGTTCATCTTGGGCCACGATAAACGGATACCGTTCGGTGACTTTATGGACCCGGGTGCGGAAAGCATCCAGACTTAGGGGGCTTTCTTCCAACGTAAAACACGTGTTTTGAATGTAATAATTGTAAAGATCCAAACATGCGGGGATATCTTGAGGTTGGATGGAATGGATGTTCATGAAATCATTATGACCGAAGAAACGATAAATAAAAAGGCTCGTTCTTGAGGATACGAGCCTTGTTTGACTTTCGAAACGGTTTTATATCGGAATTAATTATCGCTGCGGGAATAACGGTTTTTGCTATGTTCGCCGGCATTTCGGAGCACGCGGCCGAGCACCAAATCCGATTCTTCTTTGGCCATCTTGCATATTTTTTCGTTGGCTTCCTCGAGCAGTTTTCTGTCTTTGGAATCCACCACTTTCTTGTCATATTCTTTCAAAAGTTCATAACCTTTGGAGGGGACGAGTTCTTGGTAGCGTTCGACGATTTGGATGGCACTTCCGAAGTGCGCATCCACTAAGGGTCCGATCAGTCGGGAAACCCAATAGAAATACTCGCTTGAGACGACTTTGGGGGTTTCGCTGACATACTTGGGGAATTTCGTCACAGAACTATATAAGGGAATGCAGGTATTAAACGCATTGCTTCCGAAGCAAAGCCACTCAATGCCTTGCAGTTCCTTCGCCATATAACCGCGGATTTGGAGGATTTCCATGACATCGGTATTGGCCACCGCAATGGGACGATAGATGCCTTTTTGCGGCACATCCGCTTTTTGATAGGGATTGTAAGGCGTTCCTTGATAATAACTGGAAAGAATGTATTTGATTTCCTCGATGGTGATTTTTTTCTCCGGTTTTAAACTCCACGGGATATCATCGCTTTCCGGCGTGAACTGAGCGTCCGGTCCATCCCATTTGAATGTCCTAGGATTAAAGTAACGGCCGATATACCACGCTCGGGGCGTGTTATACACGTGGTCTTGGTCGGAATGGCTGCCAAACGCGAGACGGGGATTGAAAACACCGTTGAGTGAGGCATCCAAATGATGATCTTTAACGAATTCTTTTAAATCTGCGGAGCATAAGTTTTCTTTTTGTTCGCCGAAAGCATCGTCAAAATCAAAACGGTCCATACCGAATTGGTTGGGCATGATGACGTATTCGTCGTCGTTGACCCTTCGGGCGATCCAGTGATGGCCACCGATCGTTTCCAGCCACCAGCACTCGTTGGCATCGCTGAACGCAATGCCGTTAGCCTCATAAGTCCCGTACTTTTCAAGTAACGTACCGAGTCTTAAGACGCCTTCGCGGGCAGTTTTGATATACGGTAAAACCAGCAAGACCAAATCTTCCTCGCCGATGCCACCGATCATGTCTTTTTCTTTTCTCTTTTTGGCTTTGACATAGCGAACATACGGATCGGCTCCCAGAACGCGCGGATTCGAGGTAATGGTTTCGGTCGCGGTCATTGCGACATTGGCTTCATTGATGCCGTTGGCGGGCCAAACGCCGTGTTCGCCTTGGACCGTCGGGGTCGAAGAATACCGTAACGGATTCTCGGGAAGGTCGATTTTCAAATGGCCGATTTTACTTTGGTATTTTTTGGGTTGTTTTTCGGGTGTGACGATGATCAACTTTTTGGGCTCAAACGGGCCATCATCGTTTCGGGCAATCAGGGTGCTGCCGTCATAACTGGCTTTCTTACCCACTAAAATGGTTGTACAAGGCATGATGCTTTCTCCTTTTCACAGTTGTCCTTATTTTAGAACACGCGGGACCAATATCCAACAGAAATAACTTAGGGAGACAAAGAGGAATCCAGCGAAAATCACGGTCTTGATGCGGGTTTTCGTTTCGAGAAAATAAAAAGGACCACCGACGTGGTCCATGGATTCTTTGGTTGCGGGGGAAGGATTTGAACCCTCGACCTCCGGGTTATGAGCCCGACGAGCTACCGAACTGCTCTACCCCGCGATAAGACGCCTTTTCTTGGCGCTTTTATACATTAACACTAAGTCGGGGTTAGTGCAACCTTTTTAATTCATTTTTCAAGATGAAGAACGGAGGCGATTTTTGGATAAACAAAGTCAAAAAACGAGAAATATGCGACAAATACGACGATTCCGATGGCCGGATACAAGGCAAGATGCCAATACCCGGTGGTTAATCCGGTAATGTCGTGATGCAGGAATAAGAAGTTCCTTTCCGGGGTATAAAAGACCAGATTTCCGATCTCCGCCCAAGCCGCGATTGCAGGTAAGGATAACGTTGCCCACAAGGCATCCAAAAGTTTCGGACGGACGAAGCGGCTAAGAAGAGCAAAGACTGCCCAA
>CAZKHP010000122.1:0-3470 GCA_964552695.1 uncultured Staphylococcaceae bacterium
CCTCCGGTTCAGTGTCTTTGCTGGTCAATCCAAACGAACAAATCTTTACCGGAAAAATGATTTCATTGGCTAAAATTGGCCCGACATCGGTACGTTACAAAGATATCTATGACGCTTATCATTTGATCACAAATAAACTTCTTGATGTCGGAAAAGTGCGATTGTGCTTTTCTTTGTTTCTGGGAAGCGGTCATTACTCATTTCACTCCATACCAGAAGTGTATACAATCATCGACGATATCCTAAGCAACCCTATTTTCATGGAAGATGCCAAAAAGCCGAAAAACGATTGGGTAACAGTCGATTATCTAACTCTTAAAAAAGTTTTACTTGATTACCTTTGGAACCTATAAAAGAAAAAAGATGCTCGCCGAGCATCTTTTCATGTTTTTTTGATTATTCTACACCGATGAGGAAGGAATAGACCGGTTGTCCGCCATCACGCACATCGAATTCGATATCTTCGTGTTCGCTGACTAAGCGGTCGACTAAGGCTTGGGTTTGTTCGCTCTTGACGTCTTCACCGGAGATAATCGTGACGATGGAACTCATATCATCGATCATGGTCGAGATGAGATGATAGGCGGCATCGACTTTATCGGCATGGCAGGCCACGATTTTCTTATCTTGGATGCCCATGAAGTGGTCTTTTTTGACTTCGACGCCATCAATCGTGGTGTCTTTAATCGAGAAGGTGACTGCTCCGGACTTGATGCCCTTGAGCGCTTTCTTCATCGCGTTGTAGTTTTCATCGACTTCGGCATCGGGATTGAACATCATGCAGGCAACGAGTCCTTGCGGGATCGTCTTGCTCGCGATGACTCTAGCATCCACGGCATCTTCGAGGACGTCGCAGGCTTGCGAGGCCGCCATGATGATGTTGGGGTTATTCGGAAGAATAAAGATGTGTTTGGCGTTGACCGAGCGGATCGCCGTGACGAAGTCTTCGGTGGCCGGGTTCATGGTTTGTCCGCCGCTGACGATAACGTCGACGCGGAGTTCTTTAAACATGTTGGCCACGCCTTCACCCGCGGCAACCGCGATGAGGGCGTAATCTTTCTTTTCGTTGGTAACCGGTTTGGCTTGGACAATCGGCTTTTTTTCTTCGGCTTTCGGGGCGGGACGATGGTGATCGCTGGGGGCTTCCGCGAAGAGTTCTTTTTTCGCCGTTTGGGCGTCTTTTTCAATCTTTTCGTGTTGTTCGGTCATGTTCTCGATTTTGAGCGTGACGAACTCACCGAATTGTTGGGCGTAGGAGAGAATATTGCCCGGATTGATCGTATGAATATGGACTTTGACGATCGAGCCGTCGCGGACCATGACAATCGACGTTCCGTGGGAATTCAAAACGTTTCCGAAGCGTTTTTCAACGAACGGTTTTTTGGTGGCATCGGGTCCGAGTTCCATGATGAATTCGGTGCAGTAGCCGTATTCTTCGCCTTCCATTTGGGCAGCGGCGTATCCGGCTTTCGATTCTTCAAACGCCGTGGCTTGCGACTTTTCGACGATGTCGCCTTTGAGTCCACGTTCAAAGCCTTCCCAGATTTTGACTAGACCAGCGCCGCCAGAATCGACGACACCGACTTCTTTAAGAATCGGGAGGAGTTCGGGAGTTCTTTCAAGAGAAGCACGGGCTTCTTTTAAAAGGACTTCCATGGCCTTTTCTATCGACCAATCGGTCGTAACTTTTTCAAGTAAAACGGCACTAGCTTCGCGGACGACGGTGAGAATCGTACCTTCAACCGGCCGCATGACCGCCTTGTAGGCGACGTCTTTACCGGAAATCCACGCTTCGGCGAATTCCACGGCGTTGATTTGTTGCTTACCCTCTAAGGCTTGCGCGAATCCGCGGAAAATTTGGCTTGTGATGACCCCGGAGTTTCCTCGGGCGCCCATCAAAAGACCTTTCGAAAAGGCTTTCGCGATTTCGTAAATATCGGTGTCGTTGCGGTTAGCGACTTCTTTGGCGCCGCTGGACACGGTTAAATTCATGTTCATGCCGGTATCGCCGTCGGGAACCGGGAAGACATTCAGTGCATCGATTTCGGGGTAATTGTTGTAAAGATGGTTGGCCCCTGAAATGATCATCTGTTTTAATGACGATCCATTAATTGTTTTCACTCACTATCCTCCAAAACGTCTAAAGATTCTTCAGTCCTTGGACGTAGACATTAATCGCTTTGAATTTGATGTCGAAAGTCTTTTCAAGCACGTACTTGACTTTCTTTTGGACCTCGGCGACCACTTCGGTGATCTTCACGCCATAGGCCACAATGATGTAGATGTCGACTTCGTAGCCGTCCTTGCCTTTACGGGGCATGACGCCTTTGTAGTAGTTTTCAGCTTTTAAAAGTTCGTTGATGTTTTCGCGCAGGGAGTTTTTAGAGGACATGCCGACGACGCCATAGCATTCCATCGCGGCGGCCCCGGCAACGGTTCCGATCGCTTCCATCGAGATGTTAATTCCGCCATACGGGGTTTGTTTATCGATGATCATGGTGCCTCCCTTTGTAGGTAGTTATACCTACACGCATTATACACTAACGACCCATTTTTGAAAAGCAAGAAATCTTGAGGGCAAAACGGGGTTCTTGTAAGGGCTATTTTAATCCTTAGGTTAAGTAAAATGAAAGAATTAACAAAAGGCCGTTTTGTGCCGATGGAATGTCACTTTTTCACGCATTGACAGGGGCTCGATTAACCGATTTCCTTGGAAATGGTTTAGACATAACCCTCAGGGGATGTTTAGACACTGTCTTTTTCCCAAAAATATTCCCCTAAAAAATGGTTGCCAAAAAACGGGGTCCATAAGACCAAAATGGTTAAAGACAATCGTGTACGAAGAATTATGGTTTATGAATGTCGCAATAAAAAATCAACAAGAACAGAAAGATTGGTTGAACGGCATTTTGACAATGCTTGACAAAACCCAGCGATGCTGGAGCGATCAGTCAAAATCTCTAGAAATAACTTGTTGTAATAATCCACTTTGTTGCGGCTTTTTGGGTTATGGCCCAATTCTTCAAAGACCGCTTCTATGTTGGGTTTGCAAAAAATAGGGACGATATGAGGATAAGCCCAGTGCGTCAAAAACATCGAGCAATCGACAAAAGCGGCAGCATCTTCTTCGGAACAATCGTCCAAATCCATAACGAAAAAGATTTTAAAATCGGATGCTAACTTCTTTTGCCTGACACTGGCGTATTGTCCCAAAGCGTTCTTGGAGGTAAAAGCACTCACAGACTTAAAGTCTTGTCGCCTTAAATAATTCGGAATTGACCGGATTTGAACGGATTTTCCGCCATGCTTATCGCCATCGATTTCAACGCGGAGCTTAAGTCGTCGTTTGAGGATTGTGAAAAGAAGATACTCGGATTTACCGTGGCAGATGATTACACCATGGGTCGAATACCCTATTTTCACACCCTTCGCCATCATTTTTTCGTGTTTCCTAAACTGTGAAGATAATT
>CAZKHP010000123.1:0-3445 GCA_964552695.1 uncultured Staphylococcaceae bacterium
TGAGCCGTAAAGTCGTCTACCAGATGCGGAAGGACGTCTTTGAGAAACTTGCGTCGCTTCCTGTGGGTTTCTTTGACCGTCACCAAACCGGTGATGTGATCAGCACGATTTCATATGATATCGATACGATCAACGCTTCGTTATCGAGCGATTTGCTGCAAATCGTCACCAGCGTCATTACGGTCATCGGTTCGTTGGTGCTGATGTTAACCATCTCGCCTCAATTAGTGCTGATCTTTGTGGTCACCATTCCGATGTCGATTTTCTTGACGCGCTATATCACAAAGAAAGTCCAACCGCTGTACCGCAAACGCTCCAAAAAATTGGGAGAATTGAATGGCTTCATCGAAGAAGTCACCGGAGGTTTCAAAACCGCTAAAGCATACCACCAGGAACAGACCTTCATCGACCGGTTCGATGTCAAAAACAAAGAAGCCGTGGATGCGTATTTCTCCGCCGATTACTACGGCAGTATTACCGGTCCTTCGGTCAACTTCGTGAACAACCTGTCGCTCGCGCTCGTCAGCATCTTTGGTGCCTTGCTTTACATGGCGGGAGGCATCTCTTTAGGTAACGTCTCTTCATTCGTCCTTTATTCCCGCAAGTTTTCGGGTCCGATCAACGAATTTGCCAACATCATCGGCGATTTGCAATCCGCCTATGCCGCCACCGAACGTGTTTTCCGTTTATTGGATGAAACCCCTGAACCCGAAGATAGCCCCGAAGCCTTTGTTTTGGAAAATATCGAAGGTTCCGTGGAAATGAACCATGTCGACTTTGCCTACGAACCGGGAAAAACCATTCTTCACGACTTAAATTTGAAAGCAAAACCGGGATCGGTCGTCGCCATTGTCGGTCCGACCGGTGCGGGCAAAACCACGATCATCAACTTGTTGATGCGCTTCTATGATATCGATAAGGGCGAAATCTTGGTGGACACGCATGAAACACGGACGATTACCCGCCAAAGTCTGCGTTTACTTTATACCATGGTGCTTCAAGATACCTGGCTCTTCTATGGCACGATTTATGACAACATTGCCTATGGCAAAGAGAATGTGACGAGGGAAGAAGTCATCGAGGCTGCGAAAGCCGCGAAAATCGATCACTTCATCATGTCTTTACCGAAAGGTTACGACACCCTTCTCAGCGATAACGCGGTCAATATTTCCAAAGGCCAAAAGCAACTTCTCACCATTGCCCGAGCGATGCTGCTAGATTCGAAAATGTTGATTTTGGACGAAGCAACGTCCAACGTCGACACGCAGACCGAAAAACGCATCCAAAGCGCGATGTTGAAATTGATGGAGCACCGCACCTGCTTCGTGATTGCCCACCGCTTGTCGACCATCCGCAATGCCGATGTCATTCTCGTGGTCCGCGACGGACGCATCGTCGAATCGGGAACCCATGAGGATTTGATTTCCAGCCACGGCTTCTACTACGAAATGTATCTATCTCAGAAAAACGAATATTAGAAAAGCTTCGATTATTTCGTTATTTTTTGATGGCGCGTGTGGCCATAAAGGTGGGGACATTATGGTCGTGAAGATTACCTTCTCCGTTGGTATCTTCAAAGAGGTCGGTAAGGATAAAACCAGCTTCCAGTTGACCCCCGAGGGTTTCTTCCAACGTATGGGAGAATTGAACGCCGCTATCGGTATCGACCAATTGTTTCATTTGGTCTTTATTTTTTAAGGGATTGAACGGGAGCGAGTTCGTAAGCTTAGTTTCTGCTTCATCAAACAAATAATTGATCCCGTTATTGTCTTGGCCGATGATGAAGATTCCGCCTTTTTTCAAGATGCGGTAAACTTCTTTGAAAATCGGCCGTAGATGTTCGACATAACAGTTGGATACGGGTTGAAACACGATATCGAATGTTTCATCCGCAAACGGCAAAGGTTTTGTCATATCGGCCCGGATGAGGTCCACCGCATAACCTTCACGTTGGGCGACCAAGCGTTCGCTTTCGAGTTGTTTTTCGGAATAATCGAGCACGGTGCACTTTGCGCCTGCCGCGGTGAAGATGGGGATTTGTTGACCACCGCCGCAAGCTAGCCCGAGCAGTTTTTTCCCTTTTAAATCCCCGAACCACGCGTGCGGAACGGGTTTGATCGGCGTTAAAACGACATCCCAATGCCCTTTTTGGGCTTGAACGTAGGTTTCATGGGAAATCGGACGGCCCCACTGCCAGCCTTCGCTGACCCATCGGTCGATGGTTTGGGCGTTTGTTTCTTGATAGTTTTTGGTTTTTGCCATAGATAACCTCTTTGAATTTCATGTCGTTTTCATAATGAAACGGACTCTTCTTTGTATTTTATCATGAGGAGAAAAGAAAAACGGGGTGAACCTTGTTCATTCCCGTTTTTGTCTTTTGGATAGATTTCAACGTTACTTGATTTTGTTGGTGAACTTGACAAGGACCCAAGCACCGACAATCGATAAAAGGAAGCTGCCGATGACGGCGATATAGAATCCGGCCTGGTGGTCGGCCAAAGGCATATAGGTAAAGTTCATCCCATAGAAGGATGCCACCAACGTCGGAATCGAGAGGACGATCGTAATAACCGCCAAGACCTTCATCACGATGTTAAGGTTGTTGGAAATGACCGAGGCGAAGGCATCCATCATGCCGGCCAAAATGTCTCGGTAAATCGAGCACATTTCAATGGCTTGGTTGAATTCGATTTCGGTATCTTCAATCAGATCAAAGTCTTCTTCATATTTTTTGAATTCGGGGCTACGGGTCAGTTTATGGACCACCACTTTGTTGGAGTTGAGCGAGGTTGAGAAATAAACGAGGGATTTATTGAGTTCCATCAAATCAAAGAGTTCTTTGTTCCGCATGGAATTGTGCAATTCTTTTTCAATCTGTTTGGTTTGTGCATCAATCTTTTTAAGGATGGTGATGTAATTGGTGGCCAAGCGATATAAGAACTGCAACGTCAAGCGAACGATTTTATGGGGTTCGATTTTCTTATTCTTTTGGAAGAACTCTTTGACAAAATAAATTTCTTTGGCACTGACAGTAATGAAGTAATCTTCGGTATGGATGATGGCAAACGGGGTGGTCGTATATTCGTTTTTGGTATTTTTGTTCGGGTCGTAAAGGGGTACGTCCAAAACAATGAGTTTGGCGCCTTCTTCGGTATCGATGTGGGCCGTTTCTTCTTCATCGAGCGCGCTGGTGAAGAATTCGGTCGGGACATTCAACTTGGCTTGCAACCATTCGATCTCTTGAGGGGTCGGGGACGTTACTTCGACCCAAGCGCCTTTGAACAAGTTCGGGTTATCTTCAATGATGACGTCATTTTCCACCAGTTTTTTGTTGCTTTCATGGTGCTGTTTAATCATGGTTATCCCTCCTGATTGGGTGAAAACTTCGACTCACATGGGCTTTCGTTTACCTAATCTTAGTTTCAAAAAACGGATTAAGCAATCA
>CAZKHP010000124.1:0-3375 GCA_964552695.1 uncultured Staphylococcaceae bacterium
TGCACCGACAGTTTGAATTTGCCGGAAGTTTTCTATGGCGCCCCGACATGGCTCAATGAAGCCCCCTATAACGTCGATTATGAGGAATATACATATTCTGGGGCCGCAAAAGCGCGCGTTAATGACTTAACCAACCCAACATATAAAGAGTATTTTGAACGTTTCATGGCCAAACTTTCGGAACGTTATGTGGATAACCCTTATCTCGATACCGTCGATATTCGCGGTTATGGGATGTGGGGCGAATGGCATAGCGGCCATTCCTTTGCCACCATGGAAGAACGGATGTTCACGCTTGCCTATATTGTGGATGTTTATGCCCAAAAATTTGCCAAAAACGGGATAACTCTCTTTTTGTCAAACTCGTGGGATTATCAAGGAAGCAATGAGGATGGCTCAAGCGCCTCCACTCAAGGCAATTGCGCCTATGAAGACTATCTTATTTGGTCAGCGTTGGATCACGCCATGTCCTTAGAATATGTGGGATATCGTCGTGACGGGATGTCCGGAAACGGCGTTACCAAATACGCCACTGATGAGAAATTGCTTGCCGAGCTCATTGAAAGTGGTAAGAAAGTCTCAAATTGCGGTGAATTTTTCAGTGGATTTCAAAGTTATATCGATAATTTGTACGGAATGAATCCCGTTGAGGCGGTCGATGAACTTTTATTCAAGTCACGCTGCAATTACGCCACCGCTATGGGATGGGTCAACATTGAAGTCGCCAATATCGTGGAAGCGGGATATGAAGAGGTCTTTAACCGTGGAAACGAAAAAATGGGCTACCGTTTAAAGGTCGACAAGGCTCGTTTTAAAAGTGAAAACGCTCCTGGCGAAACCATAACCTTAATGACCCAGTTTTCCAATTCCGGCGTCGGTCGGTTAACCTTAACGGATCACAAGATTGCCATTTACCTCATCGATTCGGCCAACCGAATTCAACAACGCTACGTCAATGAAGCTTATGACCTTCGGCTTTTGCTCAATGGGGAAATCGGAAACGTCTACAACACCATCAAACTTCGCGAGGATTTAGCAAAAGGTGATTATACCGTAGCTATCGCAATCGTCGACGAAAACAATAACCCCGCTTTGCGTTTATCGCAGGTGGGAAATTATCAAACAAAAATCTACCCTCTAGGAACTATGAAGATTGGGAATAAATCTAAAGCTACAAGTGCCTTTACCGTACTCGAAGAAGGGAAATTGAAAGATTTCCGTTTCCGTGCCAATTCGCATTACGAGGTTACTTTTACCTATACGCCTTCGTTTGCCCTAGAAGATTACACACTAGGGGACACGAACGGCTTTGTCGCAAAACTTTCTTCAGCCAAAGGAGGCTCTGCCGCGGATTTGACCGTTGCTTCATTCAAGGATGTCAGTGGCGAGCAAGCCATCAAAACGATCGCTTTTTCAACTGGCAACCAAGATGATTATTCCTTAGATATATTCGGTACAGGGGCTTATTCGGGGAAAATTGCACTTGGATCAAGCGTTGTGGAAGAACGAACTGGTTATCTAGCCCGTTTCGAAGGGAACTATGATTTGCTGAGCACAAAGAGTCCATGGTACTCCAACAGTTATGAACCAGAAATGATCAAAGAAGGAAGTCTCCGTGGAAGTCAAAGCGTTCTTTTGAAAAGTGAAGCACGCCATGCCTCTAAAGATCTGCTTCTTTCAGATCCGAGCCTACTACCATTGACCGGAAACGCCTCCTATTCCCTATCTTTTTTAACCAAAGGTTACCAAGTCGGTGGGAATGGAACGTACTATTACCTTGCCATTGTAGATGGACAAGGAAACAAAACCACTGTGGGCGAATGGTATGATCGCCCCGATCAAGCCGCTTCTTTCAAAACCTTCACTTTTACGGTTCCAGAAGGAGAGGGGTCCTCGTTGGCTTTTGGAATAAAGAATCAAGGAGCTTTCCTTGTTGATAACATTAACCTCATCGAAAATGAAAAAGGATTACGTATTGAAGGCGAAGATATTTTGGATGTCAATAACGTCCGGCCCGTCGATACGGCAAAAGGACTCGGCTCGACGGAAGGCTTCGAGAACATGGTTCTTAATGACTGTGTGTTCAGCTATGGATTCAACCGTTGGGGAAATCTAACCATCGATCCCAGTGAAGTGATCAGTGGTAATTCTTCATTAAGCACCCGATTAGTTGATGCCATTTACACCACGAATCCGGACAATAACTGGTTTGAGTTTGCTTACTCGAATCCCAAATATTTAAAATTTGCGGCAAACACGAGTTATCGTCTTCGTTTTTCATACAAGGTGATTGATCCAATCTATCTCAACACAGACCCCACCACACGCGGGTATGGATACTTTATTGCTCGAAGCGGTTCTGGGGCTCCCGATACACCGGTTCAAACCTTTGCCACTTCCAACATTGAAACGGGGGTCGTAAAAACTGCCATATTTAACTTTACGACCGGAAATGCCAGCGATTATAAACTCGTTCTCGGGATGTTCGGACGTGGCGTCGTAATCATTGACGATATCGTCGTGACCCAACGGTGAGCACGATAGCTCATTCCGCAACATAAATATAAGTTCCGGCAACCTTTAACCATTGAAAGCGGTTTCAGCCCTCGTTAAAATCAGGGCGAAACGTCAACTAAAAACCTTAATCATTGGAGGAAAAACATGAAAAGGACACGATTATTTGTTTCGTTGATGGGTATTCTTCCCCTTGCGTTAGTCATGGGACCTACCCAACCCGTTCAAGCCGATGCGACTTCATTTGGACCGAAAGTTTGCTATGAAGAGGATTTCGAAGACATTCCTGTTGGTACGACAGACCTATTTAACACAACCCAACTCCTATGGGTCGAAACCTCAAAAGTCGATGCCACAGTCCGAGATGTTGCGGGTGACCGTCAAGCTGAGTATGAAGTTATCAGTGGCGATGAATACGCTAAATTTGGCGGTATCGGCATTGCTGATCACGACAACCTCGCCGAGCTTGTGACCGGAAAAACATACACTTTTTCAATTTTTATTGATATGAGCGACGCGTCCACCAACGCACTTATGTGGATAGAATATCAAAACAATACGTTTGGTTGGTGTGGCGTGAAAGTTTTTCAAACCGGGTCGATCGAGTTGATTAATTCAGGAAACAATCTTTCCGGGGTTTCGTATGTTGATCATGTCTTAACCTTTACTTTCAAGGCCGGCATTTACAGCGAAACCGAAAATTCGTATTTTTCATTAACCGGTCAACGGTTTAGTGTTGCCAACAAAGTGCTTGTGGATGATATCAAAATTCAACGTGCTTATGACGTCTATGCAAGCGATTTTGAAAACGAGACTGTCGGTAACACCACGGTCAGCCATTTCTACAACAGCAGCTTTGCC
>CAZKHP010000125.1:0-3344 GCA_964552695.1 uncultured Staphylococcaceae bacterium
GACGCAAGTTTCTCAAAGACGTCCTTCCGCATCTGGTAGACGACTTTACGGCTCAGTTTGATGAGGATGATCGATAAAATGTAGCTCAAGACGGACGAGGTCACATAGAAGATCAGCATGTAACCACAGAATTTAAAAACCGTCGGGAAATCCACATGGCCGACGCCTAAGGCAATCGCATCGATGGCGTATCCGGAAAGCAGAGGGCCCACCAACGCCAAGAAGTTGCTGACGAGCGTTAAGATCAAGGCGAGAATGAGCAAGCCTTTGTAACGGGCCAAATACTTCCACAATCTTAAAAGAACGCGGACACGGGCCTGCTTTTGGGTTTTCTTTTGGATTTTATCCTGGGGTTTTTGGAGTTTTTTCATAACGATTCCCCTAATCCACAAGATCGCCCATTTGGGCTTCGTGTATTTCGCGGTAAGCTTCACATTGGTCCAATAATTGTTGATGCGTTCCGTAACCGATGGCTTGACCATCTTTGATCATTAAGATTTTATCCAAACGCATGACCGAACTGATGCGTTGGGCCACGACAATGGCGGTGGTATTCGGAAAGTTCTTTTGAATGCCTTCACGAACCGCAGAGTCGGTTAAATAATCCAGGGCGCTGGAACTGTCGTCGAGAATCAATATCGCGGGGTTGGCCGCTAAAGCGCGGGCAATCAAAACGCGTTGCTTTTGACCTCCGCTGAGGTTGGCGCCTTTGACCGTTAATTTGTGTTCAAAACCATTTTCTTTTTCTTTGATGAACGCTCCTTGCGCAATCGAAGCCGCTTTCTCAATCGCCTCTTGGCTCAAATGCCGACCAAAGTCGATGTTTGCGGCGATGGAGTCCGCGAGCAGCAAATCATTTTGGAAGACCACGCCGAATTGAGTGTGCAAGATTTCGCTGGGGATGGATTTAAGATTCATCCCGTCGAGACGGATTTCCCCTTCATCGCAATCATAAAAGCGGAGTAACAGCTGAATAATCGTGGATTTACCGCTTCCGGTTTCACCGATGATGCCGAGCGTTTCGCCGTGTTTCAAGCTAAACGACAGATGCTCGATGTTGGGTTGGACTTTGTTATACGAAAATGTCACATCCTTGAATTCGATGTGGTTCTCACTAAGGACGGGCGTCTCAGGGGTCACGGTCATTTCTTCGGGGAGTTCGAAGACCGCTTGGATGCGGTTGGCGCTGGCGGCGCCTTTGGAATATAGGGTGAACAACCGCGTGACCATCAATAAAGCGGTGATGATAATGGAAAAGTAGCTTAAGAAGGCAATGATTTGTCCGGGTTGGGTGAGTCCGCTGTTGACACGGAATGCACCGACCAAAATGACGGTGGTCAATCCCACGTTTAACAGTAAACTCATCGCCGGGTTGGTGATGGCAATCAAACGGCTGGCTTTTTGATCTTTTCTGACCACATCGGCGTTGATTTCATCGAACCGTTTCTTTTCATATTCCGTTTTCGAAAGAGCTTTGATGACACGGATACCGGTCATGTTCTCTTGAACTTTACGGACCAATTGATCGTTGGCTGTTTGCGTGGCGGTATACATGCCAACGCCTTTTTTGGAGACGAAATAAATGATGATGGTTAAAATCGGGAGCGTGCACACCAAGACCAAGGTTAAGACCGGCTCCAAAGTTAATGTGACAATAATGCCACCTAACAATAAAATCGGGGCGCGTATGCCTAACCGTTGCATGCGATCCACCATTTGGTGGACGTTATAGGTATCGGAAGTCAATCTTGAGATTAACGAAGGCTCGGTCAGCACATCGTTTTGACGCGCGGACAAATACGCCGCCTTTGAAAACAGATCATGCCGCAGCTTTTGCGTGATTTTTCTTGAAACCACCGTGGACATGCGGTTGGCCACGATATTTAAAATTACCGCCAACAGCGCGCAAAGAATCATTAATCCGCCAAAAAGATAAACATTTTTGACGTTTCCGGTAGGCACAACGTCGTCGATGATGTAGGCTAGTAACCACGGCAAAAACAAATCCATGATCGAACCCAAAAATTTGATGATGAATTGGAAGGTCAGCTGAAGCCAATAGGGGCGAAGGTAGGTTAAAAGTCGTTTCATCGTTTACTCCTTCGTTGGCTTTTCAAAATACTTTTTGGCCTTGTCAGTCATGCGTTGAAGGAGACCTTCAAACACCTTTTTTTCGTCCTCGCTGAAGTCGGCAGTTAAATAATCATTCCATTCACGGATGACGCTCCGGACTTGAGGAAGAACGTCCCGGGCTTTTTGCGTGGGGTAGACCTCGATGACCCGGCGGTCTTCATTGGAAGTCTTACGCGTGACAAAACCCGAATCTTCAAGAAGCGTCAATTGACGGGTGACGTTACTTTTATTGATGTAGATGAGATCCGCCAAGGCATCTTGGGAAATTCCCGGATGTTGGCAGACATTGAGAATATATACGCATTGGTAGCCATTAATTTGGCTGCCTTCGAGCTTTTCGCTTCGATATTGGATGGTGCATCGGGCGATGGTGTTGATGCATTTGGTGAAAAAGGCCATAAAACCCCTTCTTTCAGAAGTATATTAGTTGCACTTGCAACTATTAGTATAGTCTCTTCAAAACCGGCGTCAAGTTTGACCGACAAAGGACTTGATGTTGTGTACTATAATGAAGACAAAGGAGACCTTTTATGGATAAAGCCACTCTCCGCAAACAATACCTGACGATCCGTGCCGAGGTTTTGGATAAACCAAGCAAATCAAAGAAAATCATGCAAACCATCCTTGCCTCGAAGGTTTATCAAAACGCCCGCGTTATTGCGGTTTTTGCTTCCATGCCCTTAGAAGTGGATACCGAAGCGCTCATTCTTCAAGCGTGGGCCGATCACAAAGTGGTCGCTTTTCCCAAAGTTGAAAAAGGAAATCTGACTTTTTATGCCGCGACATCCTTTTCCCAACTGACCCCAACCGGTCCTTTCAATATCCGTGAACCTTCGCCCTTATCCAGCCGTATCGTCCCCAAAAAATCGATGGATTTGGTCATCGTCCCGGGGTTATGTTTTGACCGTAAAAACCATCGTTTGGGATATGGCAAAGGTTTCTATGATCGTTTCCTTTTAGGATGCCCTGCGCATAAGGTCGGTGTTTGTTTCGAAGAGCAACGTTACCCCGATGAACTTCCCATCACTCCCTTTGATGTGGCGGTGGATGAAGTAGTCAGTGCCTAAATAACCGAAAGGAACGAAAACAATGAAAAACTTGGTTTTCCGTTATAAGATCCTTCCGCCTTTGGTTGTGATTCTCGGGGGTCTTCTTTCCATTATTTTGGTTTATGCGACTTATTTTGCCGTTTATATGATCATCGAAGGCCT
>CAZKHP010000126.1:0-3334 GCA_964552695.1 uncultured Staphylococcaceae bacterium
AGTCGAGGGCTTCACGGACCGAGATAAGGCTACTGGGTGTGACATAACTCACCGAGTGGGCATCTTCCAGGGAAAACTTCCCGACGGCAGTTCTTTCCAGCGAGGTCAAATGTCCGACCGTGCCGAGCTTTTCGGCGATATCTTCACCGAGGGTCCGAATATAGGTGCCTTTGGAAACGCGGGCTTCAAAGGTGATTTCATTTCCGGCGAATTTTTTGAGTTTGATGGCGTTGATATGGATGGGGCGCGGTTCGCGTTCGACGACTTCACCTTCACGGGCCATTTTGTATAACGGCACGCCGTCTTTTTTTAGAGCCGAATACATCGGTGGGATCTGTGTGGAATCACCGAGGAAGGCGTTGAGAACCTGGATGATTTGGCCACCGCTGATGGGGCCGACACTTTTTTCTTCGACGACGCTTCCGGTCAAATCGCCGGTATCGGTTTTGACGCCGAGTTTTAAGGTCGCGACATAGGTTTTATCAAGAGCTTCCAAATAGGGTCCGGCTTTGGTGCCTTTGCCTAAGGTAATCACTAAGAGACCGGTGGCAAAAGGATCCAGGGTCCCGGTGTGTCCGATCTTGGTCATTTGAAACTTTTTTTCGAGGGCATTGACGACATCTCGGGATGTGACGCCGGCCTCTTTGTTTATGAGAATAATTCCGTCCATTTTATTCCCTCTCTTTGCTTTTGATATTATAATATCTTTTGCTACGAATAGGAATCATTATGAAAGCCATACGGACGGTTTTAGCCGCGATTAGAAGAGCAGACGAACAATTTAACCTGATTGATAAGGGTGACCGCATCGTCATCGGAGTTTCCGGTGGCAAGGATTCGCTGGTTTTAACCTATGCCTTAAGCCTCTATGCCAAGTTTGCCCAAAAGGAATTTACCCTTCAACCGGTCATTTTGGATTTAGGGTTTCCCGGATTTGATGCGACCGAACTCAAAGCGTATATCGAATCCTTAGGACTGACGTTGATGGTCCATGATTCCAAGATGGTGTATCCGATTCTTAAAGCCAATCAGGGCGAAGCGAATCATCTCCCCTGCTCGATTTGTTCACGGATGAAGAAAGCGGCGATCAATAAAGTCGCCAATGAACTGGGCTTTAACAAAGTGGCGTTTGCGCATCACGCGGATGATGCGATTGAAACGTTATTCATGAATGAAATCTATGGCGGACGGATGGCCACGTTTGCCCCGAAAATGACGCTGGAACGGGCCAATATCGTCTTTATACGGCCGTTAGTGATGCTCCGCGAAAGCGACATCATCGCCTGTGCCAAAGAGCTCAAACTTCCCGTAAAACCCTCGGCGTGTCCCGCGGATAAACATACCACCCGGCAAGAAACCAAAGACTGGCTTCATGCCTTGTATAAGCAACATCCCTTTGCCAAAGAAAACTTACTGACGATGATGACCAATTACGAAAAGCAAGCGCTTTGGTTTGATGAAATCTCCTATCCCATCGCCGGGACGCCTTTGACGGTGAAACCGGTGATGAGTAAAAACGATGCCTTAGCGATGATGGAAATCCGCCACCACGTCTTTTTAGTGGAACAAGCCGTTCCGTTTGAAGATGAGTTTGACGGAAGCGATAAAGACGCGGCCAATTTCCTGTTACTGGAAAAAGGACGACCTGTGGGAACCATGCGTTATATCCAAGAAGGACGTCAGTTCCGGATTGGCCGTTTTGCCATCTTGAAAGATGACCGGCATAAAGGATACGGCAAAGCCTTCTTCCAATTCATTGAAGGTTATATTAAAGACCGCTTTACTCCCTGTGAGATTTATTTCCACGCCCAAAAACAAGTGGAAGGTTTCTATGCTCAATTCGGTTATAAACCCGAAGGCGAAATCTTCTACGAAGCGAATATCCCGCATATCACGATGCGGAAAGCCCTGTAAGAATTAAACGTTCTCGGCAAGGGCACGTTAAAGTTCGTAAAATCAATTATACAACCCAAATCAATTTAGGTTTTATCTATTTCAACAAATTTTGCTGCTTGATTATTCTTTCTAATAAGCATCGAGTGCTGATTTCATGATACTGTCGATTATTAGTTTGTTGGCTATATAATAGTCTTTTTCGAATTTGACTGATAAAGAACCCTCAAATATAAAAATAGAACAAAAAGACCGCATTTTTTTAATATTGTTTGCTTCAAAATCACTCATATTTGCAAATGAAATAAAAGCATCAAAATAATAAAAATAAATTTCCATTTGCTCTTCATCAATCAACACCTTGCTAATATCAACACCTTGAAAATAAGTAAACAGCATGATGATTTCGTCATTATGTCTGATTTTTTGGCATTCTAAGCGGGAAAATTCTTCCAAATTAATTAACGAATCATACACTCTAAAAAATCTTACTGCAACATTGTTTTGGTAGTTAAGACTCAAAAAAATACTCTGTGCTTTCTGAACCGCCCCAACCATGTCGCCATCCCTACTTATTTCGAACGTTTTATATTTATTACCCCTCACAAAAAAATCCCCCAAATTCAATCACTGAATTGATAAATTATTGACGGTATTAGTCCTGCCAGGGTATTTCCAATTTGAAAAATTGATACCCAGTGTTCAGCCGATGATACTATCCCGTGAAAGTGTAATCCGATTTTCATACTTGCATCAAGCCTGAAGTTTTGACCAAATCTTAAAAAAGTAAAACTCTTATCCGACCCGAATAAAAAATTTGTGGATGTTTTGGAGTAATTTGCCAAAGGTCTTTGCGCCCATTTAGTTCTCCCCAGTAATCCTAAACCTCTCCCAGCTGCCGCAAATAATGCTCCTGTTAATGCTCCAGTTCCGAATCCAATAGCCGTATCAATTCCAACTTTACCCCAATCAATATTTGAGTATCCGTTGGTTATGCCCTGGTTTACTATGCTTAGTCCTGCTCCGAAGATTGCACCAGAAATAGCTCCACCAACTGCTCCTCCAGCAACCGCTGCCCAAAAGCCTCCACCTAAAGCGGCAACAACACCGGTTCCAGCACCAGCAGTTGCAATCGATAAAAAAATCATCCCAACAATTGCCAAAGCACTCCCTAAATTTTTCCCGTCAGTACTATTCCAAAAATCGCTCCATGGGCTGTGGCCAGAAGAATCCGAGAGCATTGTCGGGTTATTCAAACAATAGGCAAATAGGTTGATGCCTTCGGGGGAATCGACATCCAGGTACTTGGGGCTATCGGCGCTTAGCCACCGACACCATTGTGGGACATAGTAACGGCTTTGGCAATAGTACATACCCGTCTCGCTGTCAAAGTAATAGCCTTTGTAGCGGAATGGGTTGATCACGCCTATGGACGATGCCA
>CAZKHP010000127.1:0-3331 GCA_964552695.1 uncultured Staphylococcaceae bacterium
AAAGATGCGAAGCGCGGTTCCCCCGTAAAAGGCCGCTTCATTAAAGAAACCGCCACGCGAAAGTCCACACAGGACAATTTCTTGGACAATCTCTTTGATCGCGTTTTTCCTTTCATCCATCGTGTTCACCCGATATTTGGACAACATTTGGTTGAGTACACTTTGCATCCTGCTATTCTCCCTTGATAAGTTTCGTGAGCCATTGAAGATTGGTGGCATGATACAGCGGTGCCAGTTCCAAGAGATCCTCTTGATTCAAACGAGCAAACTCTGTTTCATCCAATCTTAGGTCAACAAATAATAGGGTTCGAAATGCTTTGATTGTCCTTACCGGTGGAAGAGCATAGAGTTTGTCACAAAGGGCTTTTTCCGAAGTAGCCACCCAATAGGTATACTCACCTTCTTGATAAACTTGTATACCCATAGGAAAAACATCTTTAGGAACATCGCGGTAAACAAACGTCCCAAAATGATTGGTATACGTTTTAATTTTCTTTTTGTTGAATGTGGCGCACGTATACGTCTTGTAGACCGCCTCCGGAATTAATCCGTTTTTATATAAAACATAATCAAACGACAAGTAAGATGGACCATAAATAAACTGAGCCAGCTTGGCTCCGTCGGCATTGGGGTCGGTTTCATATAAACCTTTCACCAGCGGAAATAACTTGCCTTGTTTTACATCTCTGGCAATTTTTCCGTTTTTGTCCACTAACGATTGGTATTTGGTTTTTAATTGGGCGATGGTGATAATCATAAATTCTCCAGATAATTGTATTATTGGCCATTATTTGGAGAAAATCAACACAATACACGGAAAACTCTCCAGATAATTGCAAAAAACAACATTTTCTGGAGCAAAACGACATGAAAATTGGTCCTTCAGACCTCTAGTCCTTTTACCTGAATCAACGACGCCTACGAAAAAAGTGCCCGTTAAGAGCACTTTCTTTTCGTTATTCGTTTTTGTCGGCGCGTTGATGGGAATCGTATTTCTTGCGTTCGACCGTGTTGAGAATCCGTTTTCTCATACGGAACGCTGTCGGCGTGACTTCCACCAATTCATCGGAATTGATGTAATCAAGGCAGGTTTCCAGACTCATCCGGCGGTGGGCTTTTAAGACGACGGTGAAGTCCTTGTTGGACGACCGCATGTTGGTTAAGGCTTTCTCCCGGACGATATTAACGGCCAAATCCATGTCATACCGATTTTCGCCGATAATCATTCCTTCATAGACGTCTGTCCCCGGGACGATGAACATGACGCCTCGATCTTCCAGTTGTTCAATAGCATACGGTGTCGCGGTGCCTGTATCGGTGGCAACGAGGACGCCGATGAGGCGTTCCCCGACACTCGCATTCAGGGTCGGACGATATTCCTTATAGGTGTGGTTGATGATGCCATACCCTTTGGTCATGGTTAAGAAGTTGGTCATGAAGCCGAGCAGACCACGTGATGGGATCACATAGTGCAAGCGGGTGGTGGTGTCGTAGGGAATCATTTGTTCCAAGGACGCACCCCGTGAGCCGAGCGATTCCATGACGATGCCCAAGAAATCATTGGGGATGTCGATTTGCACGTCTTCATACGGTTCGCATTTGACGCCATCGATGACTTTGATGATGACTTCGGGTTTGCTGACTTGAAGTTCAAAACCTTCGCGGCGCATGTTTTCAATCAAAATACCTAAGTGTAACTCGCCACGTCCGGAGACAATCCAGGATTCGGAGTTTTGGATGCGTTCGACGCGTAACGAGACATCGCGTTGGAGTTCGCGGAACAAACGTTCCTCGATCTTACGCGCAGTCACCCATTTACCGTCTTGTCCGGCAAACGGCGAGGTATTCGTACCAAACGTCATTTGTAAGGTCGGTTCATCGATGTAGAGGCGGGGCAGGGGTTGGACATTGTCCACCGAGCACACGGTTTCACCGACGTTGAGGTCAGTCAAACCGGCAATCGCGACGATATCGCCCGCGGTGGCACTTTCGATTTCCATCCGCTTTAAGCCCAAATAGCCATAAAGCTTTTGGATGCGGAAGTTCTTTTGTGTTCCATCAAGACGAGCGACGGTCACGGTTTCATTGAGGTGCATCGTGCCCGATTTGATCACGCCGATGCCGATACGGCCGACGAAATCGTTGTAGTCGAGTAGAGCCGGTTGAAATTGTAGGGGACCTTCCGGGTTGACATCGGGTTCGGGAATTTCTTTTAAAATCGTATCGAATAAGGGATCCATGCCCGGTTTTTGAGAGGCCGGGTCGGACGATAAGGACGAGGTTCCTTTTAAAGCCGAGGTGAACACGACTTTAAAGTCTAAGAATTCATCGGGAGCGCCTAATTCCAAGAAGAGTTCCAGGGCTTCGTCGATGCATTGTTCGGGGTTGGCGTTGGGACGGTCGACTTTGTTGATGACGACAATCGGCTTGACGTGGGCTTCAAGAGCCTTTTTCAGCACGAAACGTGTCTGCGGCATGGTGCCTTCGAAAGCGTCGACTAAAAGCAGACAGCCGTCGACCATGTGCATGATCCGTTCGACTTCTCCGCCGAAATCGGCGTGTCCCGGAGTGTCCAAGATATTGATGCGGTAGTCTTTATAGTTGATCGCGGTATTTTTCGCCAAAATGGTGATGCCGCGTTCTTTTTCGATGGCGTTACTGTCCATGACCCGTTCGGTGACTTCTTCATTCTCGCGGAAGGTGCCGGAAGAACGTAAAAGTTGATCGTCAAGGGTCGTCTTGCCGTGGTCAACGTGGGCGATAATCGCGATATTTCGAATCTTCATAAGGTCACATCCTTCAGGGCAACGACACAAAGTATAATACTAAAGTATTCTTATTAGCAAGAAAAATAAACCGCTCGCTCCGGCGTTTGACTTGAAAACGCTTCCCGGTGAAATTACAATACCTTTAGAAACGAGGAATCCCCCTATGGCAGAAGTCATCGTCCTAAACGGAAGTCTTTCCGAAGAAGAAAAAAACGCCTATCTCAAACGCGCTAAAGAACTCTATCCCAACAAGGAACTCGAGCGCTTAGAAATCAAAGTCGATGGCGATTATGTCGATTTGACCTATCATTTTAAGGGCCAACCCTTTGAACGCATCCGTAGGATCACCGGTTACCTCGTGGGCACCCTCGACCGTTTCAATGACGCCAAACGCGCGGAAGAGCATGACCGTGTCAAACACGAGTCTTGTTCGTGTGACGAACCCCATCAACACTAATACAAAACATGGACATTTGCCGAAAAACGCGAATGTCCGTTTTTTTTCTGAAAGCGCTATGCTATCATATCTCGTTGTCTTTGAAAGATTATTGTAAGAAAGGAAT
>CAZKHP010000128.1:0-3303 GCA_964552695.1 uncultured Staphylococcaceae bacterium
TTTGGCGCAGGCGATGTCATTGCCAAGACCTTACGGCAGATCGTCACGGCCGCCAGTGACGGGGCCATTGCCGCGGGCAGTGCCTCCAAATTCGTCCGAAAGAAATAAGACGCGGCTTCGGCCTATTTTCGGGTTGTTCATGGGTAAATGGCTTGAGACCAAGAGGCTTCCTAAGGCGGGTTTATTGGAACCAAATATCCAACTCGAGGCATCAGCGGTCGAGCGGGTCATGAAACTGACGGAGGAATAAATCGTGAAGGGTAGAAACTATGGGTGACGTGAAAAAAATCTTTGAGATTTTGACCTTTCTAAAGTGTTTTGGCGTGAGTGAATCATGAAAAAATCACCTCGTCCGTTTATAAGGCCGTGGTGCCACATCAACGGTAATGCAACATTGTTTTTTTCTCTAACAAGGCATTTGTGTTATCCAACGTTAAAAATAAAAACGCTTGAAAGCAAGCAAAAGTGCCCTAATGAAAGAAAAAAATCGCGGTTTATATTTTCCTTTGTCCACGTGCTTCAGTCAATATTATGCGATTCTTGAAAAAGAGGAAATGTGATGGAAAACAAAAAATCTTCAGATAGTCTCAGTGTCGTACTTTTTGTCGACAACTTTTATCCTGCGGTCGACGGCGTCGTCCGGACAGTCCATAACTATGCGAAAATCTTGAACGAGACCGACCGAGTGGCGGTAGTGGCACCCCGTTATTTCCATTTTGTCGACAATCAACCCTATAAAGTCATTCGCAGTGCCTCGCTATATTCGATATTCAAGGACGTTGCCGTTGCGATTAAGTCAACAAATTTAAGGGCACGTTACCAAATACGCAAGCAACGAGCCAATTTATACCATGTTCATTCCCCGTTTGTCATCGGGCACTTCGCGTTGCGCTTAGCTCGTCGCAACCATGTTCCCATTGTTGCGACTTTTCATAGCAAGTACAAAGACGATTTTATGAAATATTTCAACAATCGGCTTGTAACCTCTTTTCTTATGGGGTATGTGATGCGTTTTTATAATGCCGTTGATGAAGTCTGGGCCTGTTCTCCGGCTACGGCAGACACCCTTCGTTCCTACGGTTTTAAGAAAAATATCGTCGTGATGGAAAACGGTACGGATTTTGTTTTTCCCGACAATATTGAGCGGTTGAAGAGCCTGGCCCGACAAAAATTCGGAATTGATCCGACCAAGAAAAATCTTTTATTTGTCGGGCAACTGATTAAACAAAAGAACTTGCTGCTTGTCATGGATACGGTCAATGAGCTTTGTCAAAGCGATCCGGATTATGTTTTAACCATCGCCGGGACTTCTCTGGTCGAGAAAGAAATAAAAGAATACGCGAAAAATCTTGCCTGTCACGACCGAATTCATTTCGTTGGAATAGTCAAAGACAGCGATTTACTAAAAGGGCTTTATGGATGCGCCGATTTGTTTTTCTTTCCGTCGCTCTATGATAATGCTCCCTTAGTGGTCCGCGAAGCGGCAGTCATGAAGCTTCCGTCTTTACTATCCAAGGGCTCAACCTGCGCTGAGGTTATCGTGGATGGCGAAAACGGCTTTTTGGCTGAACCGACAGTCTTGGGCATGAGCGAAAAGATTAAAGAACTCTTTGATGATCGAAACCTCCTAACCGAGGCCGGAACGAAAGCGGCCGCAACGATTCCCGTATCGTGGAATGTCGTTCTTGGACGAGCTAGGACAGAGTATCGGCGGGTCATCGACGATTATTGGAGGCGGAAGAAATGAAGAAACTCGGGCAGTCCTTATTCTTTTTTTTCTTTAAAGTGATTCTGGGCATCTATGTTTTCCTCTTTCAACATTTTCGCTTCCGGAAAAACGGTTACAAGCTTCCCAAAGGACCGGTGTTATTTCTTTCGAATCACCATTCCGACTGGGATCCGATTTATCTTAACGTGATGTTCTTCTCCCGAAACATACGCTTTCTCGCGAATGATGAGTTATTTAGCAATCGCTTCCTGGACTTTATCTTCCGCACCTGTTTGGGGGCCGTAAAACGCGGATCCAGTAAAACCGATGTTTCCGGAGTCCGCTCGATTTTAGCTTTAAAAAAACAGCATCTCAATATCGGCATCTATCCGGAAGGCGACATTCATATGTTCGGACGGATGATCAACGTAAACGAAGCTATCAGCAAGCTTGCCCTGAAATTGGACATGCCGATTGCCTTGCTCAATTTGACTGGAGCGCATCTACGCGCCCCTCGTTGGTCCCATTATCCCTATCGCAGCCGTGTGACTTATCATCTTAACGATATCATCCGTGTCGATGAATTGCAGAGGATGGATTTAAACGCACTCAACGAACGGATATGGAAAGGCATTGCAAGTGATGAGATGGCGTGGCAAAAGAAAGCCATGGTGCGCCAATGGGGTTTTCGTCGGGCGGAATGGTTGGAACTCGGTTTATTTTGTTGCCCGAACTGCGGACGGTTTGAGTCATTGAAAAGCTGCGGAAATGACCTATCCTGTACTTCGTGTGGGACAACCTATCACTTTGACGGTCATAGTTTCTTCCACTTTCCTAAAGACTATCCTGGCCAGAGATTCCAAACAACCGCGGATTGGGATGATTGGCAATTGGTTGCCTTATCCGATTTTATTAAATCCAAAAGTGGCGGAATCATCTTTACATGCCCGCATTTGGAATTTTCTAGGGCAGAATATGGAAAATTCTTTTCGAAAAATCGGTCGGAGGATGCTCGCTTGACAATTTATTCGGATCACTTGGAGATAGTCACTGGTTCCGGGGAAACCAATGTAGTTCTTTCACGGATCGTTAAAGTCCAACTTCAATATAAAGATACGTTAGAGGTTGACCTTTCGGACATTCGTTTTCGCTTCCACCAATCCGGACATCGTTGGAGTGGTTACCTTTACTCACAGACCATCCATGCTCTTTGTGCTATCCATCAAAGCCAAACAACGACATAGTGGCAAAAGCAGATAAGCCCTCAAAGAGACTTGTTTTTGGAACTCCCTATTCAAAAGTTCACTCTTTATGTGGGATAATACGCTTGGCTTAGTGAACGGAAATCTGCGCCCTGCCAAGGGAAATCCCTTGGCCGTTATTAAGGGGCGTGGGATCACGTCAACGGTATTACAACCATTCGCCTTCGGCTGTTTTTCGCTCGTTTACACTTTTCAGTGTACTTATGGTAATATAAAAAGTGGTGATGTTATGGCAGAATTAGTCATCCTAACAGGCGTTAGCGGAGCCGGTAAATCGACCGCTATTTTTGCGTTTGAGGAAATGGGCTATTATTGCGTGGAAAATGTCCCGCT
>CAZKHP010000129.1:0-3250 GCA_964552695.1 uncultured Staphylococcaceae bacterium
CCCTTTGTAGCGTCCTTCGCTCTTGGCCCTGGCAATTCCTGCATCCTGTTTAGCTTTTTGAGCGTCAAGGCTTCGTGAATAGATAAAAGCTAATACATCGTGAACCGTTTTTCGATTGGCATCATGAATGAGCGTGTCTTTGATTTTTACCGGGCGGCCATCTGCTAGCGATTGAAGAATCGTTTTGATGAATCGAGCCGTCGTTTCAAAACGAGCATCCCGTTCATAGTGCACTTCCGTGAGAGGCAATAACGGTTTCAAAAATAGACCGTCTCCCGAATACTGTTTTTTCGTTCTTAATAAGTATTCGATGGGATCCATATAGGTCATGCCCACCTCTTGTAAAAGAGCATAGAAATCTTCCCTGTTGGTCGAAGGAACCCGCTCACTAATAAACGTGGGAATGCGGTTTTCTCGTACATATTGTTTGGCTCGTAAATCCAAATTTAAGCCTGGGATGCCCTGAAAAACGTCCGGCGTCAATAGGTCCATGACCGAGTAATTCGGTTCAAAGATATATTGAAAGGTTTCATCTTCATTTAGGATATAAGAAAGTTTACAAATTGAATAAGCAATGTCCAGTTTGGATCGAACGCAAATCATGCCGCTTGAAACGATTGTTTTCATTTTTCCACCGCCTTTAATTTGTCATACGAGCAACGCAGTATTTTTTCGTATCGGTTCTTAATCATCGTCCGATAGAAACGCTTATGAACCAAGGATAGGCTCCCGATCTCATCAATGAGTTTATTGATTTTAGAAAGGTCAACGCGAGGATAAATTCTTTTAAGCGCTTGATTCATTTCGTCAAACGCTAAGGAAGAAATAACATCGAAATAGGAACTTTTTTCCCCATTGAGCTGAATCTGCGACGTCGGAAATTGAAAAACCCTCTTATCCATCTCTTCCGCAGAGTCCATGACAATCCTCATTTCATCTTCGTTGACCATGTTAGGAAACAGGCACGATCCATTATCGAAGACAGGAGCCAGCGAATATTGATTGTTGGTTTTCAAGAATCCCCAGTTCGCTCCATGGCGGTCAAAGTTTCCTAAAAGAGCGTCCACGATGAAGATGTCGAAAAAAGAGGAAATGGTTTCTTCCACGTTGGTTATTTTTTTGTTGGCAAGAAGCAAAGCCATGATGTCTTGATAGGAATATTGGTATTTTTCCTTATCGGTTTCGAGAGAGGATTCGCCGACATCGTTAAAGGGAACGAACTGAGTTCCATCGACGACGAAGTCCTTGCATGCCACCACGGCTTGATGGTCGTATTGGCCCAAATAGGTGATTTGGCAAGGGATTCCAAGCATTTGGTAGATACGTGATCCGAGATATTCGGAAATATGGTTGAAGCGTAAGCCAAAAACAGTGGCCTTTTGGAATTTGAGCATGTAAGGAAAGTCATCAATCAAGATGCCCAACTTTTTTTCTGATCCACCATAGGAACGGAGGCTTAAGGGATAGTTGGTAAAATCGAATTCGATCATCGTGTTTCCTCGTTACTATGAATCATAGCACACTTAAAATATATTGCAATAGGGTTGTGTTTTTATTTTGCAACTTTATTATGGTCAATCTCTTTGTAAATCCCGCTATCAGATAAAGCCCATAGAACAACTAGTTATAGCCGCTTCATGATCTTCTTGGCTTCGGTATTACCCGCTTTGTCTAGTTTGGCGATATCCAATGGGTCGTCAAATGTTTTGGGGTTCCCCCACCAAGGAGTGCCATAGGTTTTTGGGAGTTTTCCTTTTTCTATAAAAAGGTTAAAAAGGCCGCGGTTATCTTCCCAGATGGACTCCCCTTTTCCTTCCGTTAGGATTCCCCAAGGAATCGATGCTTTGGGAGATATGTCTGCTTTAAAATCGTGATCTTCGACATCTGGATAGACCTTCACGGTAAACTCCCAGCCATCCCCGGTGTCATATTCGAAGTTAATCTCGGAAGCAGCGTTGAGTTCACATGTAGAAAGCATATAAAGGGCGTAATCCCCGTTGCCTTTTTGAGGAAATTCTTCAAGCCATGTTTTATCGATGTAACGGTGTTTTTTGCTTCTCCACTCCCACATATGTTCAAAGGCTCCTTGAAAATAAGCGATGATAAGGGCCCCAACCTGTTTGAGATTAAGATCCTCGCGGACAGAAAAAACACGATAAAAACGTTCGGGGCAATCTTTGCAGGATACTTTAATCTTCCGATATCGATAAATCATTTTCTTTTCCTCCATGATGGTTTGATTTAACGTCTCATTGTTTCTATTTTATCATTTTCAAAAAAACCACGCGTGTGGATAGAATAAGGGGGCAAGTCATCGAGCGCATGGAATACTCAAAAAAACGCCACATATAAAAGTGGTTTCTTCAAGTTGCTCTTAACGCCCCCAAAGGTTCTATTGAAAACTTTTTAGGAAAAACGCAAAAGTTTTCAGTACCAATGAAAACTATGACCGAATGGAAGAAACATGAATAAAACACCCGGCATCCCTATTGAGTTTTAATGTTGCTTTGACTTTTGTTTCATTTTTTTGCAACGAATCATCTTGATAAAACAAAAAAATGTTTGTTGACTCGAGAGAAAACGAATACTTATCGAACGGCCATTTTCTTATTCAACACTTCCGTCATGCCCCACAGGAGCAAGGCAAATAATCCTAGGAACACCGGATACCATCCGATATTGATGTTGTTGGCGATTAGTCCAAATATCGGAGGAATAAAGGTAGAGCCTAAATAGGCGCTGGCCATTTGCACACCCACAATCGCTTGCGAGTTTTCTTTGCCAAAATTTTTGGGTGTGGAATGAATAATCGACGGATAGATCGGCGCGCATCCTAAACCAATGATAACTAAGCCCGCTAAAGCAGGAATATTTGTGGGTAAAGGAATCAGCACCATGACAATTCCAACGATGACAACATAGGTTCCTATACGGATCATCTTCTTATCGCCGACACGGTCCGCGACAAACCCGCTGATGAATCGCCCTACGGTAATGCCAAGATAAAATAACGAGCCAAACATCGCCGCGGTTTCTTTGCCGACATTTCTGGATTCCACCAAATAACTTGAGGCCCAGAGACCACAGGTGGATTCTAACGCGCAGTAAGCGAAAAAGGCAAAAAGGACATAGACGACATTCCGGATTTTTAAGACTTTGCCTAAAGGCAAGGGGGGCCGTTTCTCGGATGCTTCCACTTTATTTTCTTTTTTCCATACAGGGAGACTTAGAAACAGGAATAACGAAAGAA
>CAZKHP010000130.1:0-3200 GCA_964552695.1 uncultured Staphylococcaceae bacterium
GGCAAAGCCCGCAACCGCCTGATTTTAGGCAACAACTACACTCAAGGCTTAGGTGCCGGAGGCGATCCCGCCGTCGGTCAAGAAGCCGCCAAACAAAGCGTCGAAGAAATCCGCAAGATCGTCAAAGGCGCGAACATGGTGTTCATCGCCGCCGGAATGGGCGGAGGTACCGGAACCGGCGCATCTCCCGTCATCGCCAAAGTGTGCAAAGAAGAAGGTGCTCTTACCGTAGCCATCGTCACCCGTCCGTTTACCTTTGAAGGCAAACGCCGCATCGCCAACTCGGTCGAAGGCCTCAACGAACTCAAAGAAGAAGTGGATTCGATCATCATCGTCTCCAATGATAAACTCCTTATGATGAGCGGTAACGCCCCCATCGGCGAAGCCTTCCGCGAAAGCGATAAAGTCTTGAGCCAATCGGTGAAAACCGTGGTGGACCTGATCTTAATGCCCGCGGTCATCAACCTCGACTTCGCCGATGTCCGTAACACCCTCAAAACCTCCGGCGTCTGCCTCATCGGCTTTGGCATGGGCCAAGGAAGTCATAAAGCCGAAGAAGCCGCTCAAAACGCCGTTTCCTCGCCGTTACTGGAAGCCTCCCTCAACGGAGCCCGTAAAGCCATCGTCGCCGTCACCTGTGGACCGCAAGTGAGCCTCTATGAAGCCCAAGAAACGGTCACCCGCGTGATTGAAATCGCGGGAACCAATCCCGACATCAAATTCGGCGTTTCCATCAACGATCAATTGACCGACCAAATTCTGGTTTCCGTCATCGCCGCCGACTTTGCCGAAGAGTATGATTTTACCGCGGTTCCCACCTATGCGAAAGTCGCACCCGCCGCTCGTGAAGTCGCCAGTGATAAGACCCGCACGGAAAACGCCGCCATCCTCAAACCGACCGAACCGACCCATAATGAAGACAAGGTTCCGCCGATGGAAGATGACGAAGCCAATATCCTTCCCGATTTTTTAAAGAACCAAAGATTCCAATAAGTCCAACTTACACAAATAACCGAAAACAAAAATTAAAAAGTCCGATTTAATCGGATTTTTTATTTCTTATCAGTTTAATCTATGCAAAAGATTGATAAAATGGGTATATGCGCAAATGGCCCCTATGTTTATCGGTACTCTTTTTAACTTCCTGCAGTTGGTTCAACCGCGACCTTTGGTCTGCCTATGATGCATTGCCGCTAGAGGTTGAAACTCTTGAAAACACTGGAAATCAATGGATATATGACTATTTTCCTTTGATTGACGGCTCGTATTTAATGTCCAGACGAACCGAAGAAACCTACTATACGGAACGTTGTAACGGAGAAAACGACAGTATTTTATTTTCTTTTCCTCTTTCTTCTTATCGCCTTCAAGGAGCCATTCTCGCGAATGATTCTGTCTATATGCTCGCTGCGGATTATGAAACCTATCCTCATGTCGATAATCCGTACAAGCTCATGAAACTGGATTATGTAACCATGGAAGTTGAGAAAGAGATCTTCTTCAACATCGAAAACCAGAATGGTATCTCCATCTCGCTCATTTACGAAGAAGAATATGTCGTGCTCGTGTGCCGTGGGGATACCACCTTCATTATGGAATTTACCTACAATCTTGACTGGGTCGCGACGTATGATTTCGAAGTTACGGAAAATCAGGAAAGGGGACATGCACTTCAGCCCCTCTCTACGGATTCGAAAAACTTTGATACGCCCCATGGACTCTACTTCATTTTTGAACAATCTCTTTTTCATAAAGTAGGGCAAACCGTAACCCAGCTTCCCTATGCTTATGTTTCCTCGATTCTGGGATATGAAAACCAGCAGCTCACATTCCTCCAATATGATTACTCTACCCATAATGATGCAGAACACTTTTATGTTGGCCGGATCACGCTGAATCAAGACGATCAAGAACTAAGTTCGGAGCGTCTTCTTTCCATCGAGAACCCCTATTTAGAAGGTTCACACAATAAAAACAACAGTTCTCTTATGGGGTTTACCCTTTTTGAAGGGGATTTGTATATCATCGGGTATCGATCAGTTGGAACATACTTTTCTCGCCTGCTTGATTTCGGAGTTTTGCGTTTAGACTTGGACACTCTTGATGTGGCAACTTATTTCAAAAGTGGTGAGAATGCGACCACGGATTTTCTTCTTTACTACAATGGTCATTTTGCTTACTACTCCGAATTTGGAGAGACTGAGGAAAGGACACTCCGCCAAATCAACTTCCGCGTTTCCTCCACGTAATATCCCATTCCGTTGCAAGCGCATAGGCAAGGAGAAAATATGCAATATACCAAAAAACTTTCCGATTTTGAAAAAGAACTCAGCGAAGTTTTCGAATATCAGAAATTCACTGATTATATCGACTTTTTGAAATTCAATTGGTGTACCCCTTTTGATGAATCTAAGCTGTCCTCCGAAGTGAATCGAAGAATTGAAAATCTTACCGAGGGTTCTGTGTTCGATAAATTCTTTTACGCCATCTATGTTTTCCTATCTTCGAAAAAGGAAGATGTCCTTGTCAATGTCATCGACCTTCATGGAGACACCTGGTATGGGGTTTGGATCTATAACTTTCTTGTCGTTGGAAGCCAAGATGGTATTCATGTGACACAACATGAGTTTATAGGAGTACCTCAGAGCAAAGGGTTCCGTGCTTTCAACCGTGCCTTCTGCGAGAGTGCCTATCTCTTGGAACCCAACGAAAGGAACTCTTTGTAAAGTGCACTCCTGTTTACGGGATAACAAATGAAATTCAAAACATTTAAAACCATCGAGGACTTTGAAAAACAACTTGACCAAGATTTTTGTTATGAAAAATTATTGGATCCTATCGAGTTTATGAATAAAAATAGCCTCGAAGATCAAACTTCATTTCTTTTGGAACACAAAACGGATTTCATCTCTTGCGTTTGCGAAAATCTCGTTGACGATCATGAGTTTTATGCGGCCTATCTTCTGAAAGCCACCAAAAATGATAGACATGAAATCATCCCAATAGAAAAAAGTGGAAGGAATAGTTGGCACCATCAATGGAAACAGTGTTTTACTGTGGTGGGTTCTCCTGACGGCATTCAATTTTCGAGATACTTTTTTCAAGGGTTGGTTCACGGCATTTTTGAGTAAAAAAGAAATAATATTCGATTAACCCAAAAACACACCTTGAAAAATAGGTTAACTCCCTGTATAATGGGC
>CAZKHP010000131.1:0-3106 GCA_964552695.1 uncultured Staphylococcaceae bacterium
CTTCAATGACTTACCTTTTCATTCACCACGTTGGTTGAATATAATAATTATAGCATTTTTTAATGATTTTGTAAGAAATATACAAAAAAACCACCCGATTTAGAGTGGTTTTCATAAGAAACAAAATGGAAAGATTACTTGACGATTTCGGCGTTGATGACGGGGTCTTTTTTCGAAAGTGCGCTGTCTTGTCCCATCAAGGCGATGAAGTATTCGGTTTCGGTGGCGACGATATAGGGCATCAGCCAGAAATAAAGAATACCAAAGGTAAACATGCCCAGAATGGCCCATCCGATGAAGCTCAATTGAAGGACGAAGAATTCCCATTTGTGGCCTTTCATCAAGCGTTCGGATTCGGTCAGACATTTTTTAAAGGAATAATCCGGGTGTTCGGCGGCGATATATTCAGCCGCGTAATACGAATAGGCTTTGATGATGCCCGGAATGATGAAAAGCAACGTCCAAAGGAAAATCATTAAAGCCTTATAAAGGCTAAGGATGATTTTTTCGACGAGATTATCTTTGAAACCAACGAATAAGGTTCCGATGTCGTATTCGCCTTTGCGGGACCCATCAAGGAAAACGGAATAAAGGCCGACAAGCATCGTGGAAGAAAATACCAACGCCACGATACCGGCGGTTGCACCCCCGAAAACACCAAGGATGAGCATGCAAAGAAAAACGGCTAAGATGGCATAACCCCAGTGGCCTTTCAAATGTTCTAAGGCTTTCGACTTCAATTCTTTACGGTTCATGGCTTAAGTCCTCCTAAGCAATTTTCACTATACAACCCCCACAAAAAAATGCAATAAGAAAAAATGCGGTTTTTATGTGATGGGGTTTGAAGAATCATGTTTCTATTTTATTTCTTTTTGGTGTCAAAGCTCCAACCGTTATCGCCGTGATAAATCATTTGCTTGCTCATGCCACCGTCGACGGAAATGGTTTCTCCGTCAATGAACTTGGCTTTGTCGCTGACAAGAAACAAGACCAGTTCAGCAATATCTTCCGGTTTTCCGACCGAATGGGTGGGATGTTGAAGGTAATCGGCTTCCGTAAAATCATACGGGAACGTATCAATCCAACCCGGAGCGATAGCGTTGACCCGAACGCGACCCGCCAAAGAAATCGAAAGAGCGCGCGTTAAAGCACCGATGGCGCCTTTGGCAGCACTATAACTTTCCGTGTTGGCTTGGCTCATTTTTTCACGCGTGGAGGAAATATTGATAATGGAAGCACCCGGTGCAAAATGGTCTTTAAAAAGTTTGGCTAAATAAAAGGGCGCTGTGGCTCCCACGCGAAGAACATAATTGAAATCATCGTAAGAACAATTTTCAATGCCCCCTTTGGAAAGGCACGCATTATTGACGATGTAATCAATATGGCCAAAGTCTTTAATGACTTTCTCGGCAAATTTGTTCAGGGTCTTTTCATCGGCAATATCCCCCATGAAATAGGGGTTGTCGAGAAGGTCGATGATGGCGACCCGGTCACCATTCCGTTCGAATGCTTTGACGATGGCACGTCCAATGCCTTTGGCGCCACCCGTCACAACCGCAATTTTGTTCATAGATTACTCCTTTATCAAAAATATTCAAGGCGATCATCCGCCACCCAAAAAGTGGGTAAAAACGACCTCATCACCTTCCTGAAGCACAGTATCAAAACGCGTGGCGTGAGGAATCCGTTTTTGATTGACGAACATGACGCTGTCTTGAAAGTCTTTGGCTTCGATTTCAGGATGTTTGGAAAGAATGACGTTGAAAATGTCGTTCATCTTTCCGGGTTCCATGATGAGCGTTTCGATGCCATATTTGCTTCGGAGTAAATTAAGAAAGGTAATTTTGACCATAAGGTGTCCTTATTTCGAAAAGACGATTTTTTCGACGTTATTCAATGTATCCACCATCATGATTTTGTTGGTTAACGTTCCGGGACGGTGGTTCACGAATTTGATGAGCTCGGCAATCATCAAGTTGGCGATGATGGGAGGAATAAAGGTGGGAGCCCCCATCGTTTTTTCCAAGCCTTCAGAAAATGAACCATAAAAGTCATGAAGCAAGAGCGAACCGGGGAGGGAGATTCCGACTTGCCCATACCAGCCACCGACGGCCCCGTGAAGTAAGGGTTTTCGGTGTTTTTCACTGACGTTTTCCAAAAAGAGTTTCGTTTTGATTTCATCGACGGCATCGATGATAAGCCCCACTTTTTCGTAAACGGAAGCATCGAGGTTATACACCGAATCCAAAAACGCCGTGATTTCGATATCGGGATTGATTTTTTTGAGTTCGCCGACCAAAACATCGACCTTTGACTTTCCAAGGGTATCCACGGAAGAATACAGTTGACGGTTTAAGTTTGAGGAAGAAAAACGGTCATAGTCCACAAGCACAAGCGAGCGTACGCCCAATCGGGCAAGCGAAGAAGCCACAAACCCGCCCAAGCCTCCCAGTCCAACCAAAAGCACTCGCGTTTGGGCGATTTTTTCCATTTCGGCGATCGTCATGATGCCGGTGTTTTTTTCAAACCGATTATCTAAGGGGAATGCCATAAAGCTTCACCGCCCGTCGCAAAAGTTTCTTAAGAAAAGTATAACAAAAAGCCTCGATAAAAGAAAACGCGAGGGAATCGGGACTAAACCTTAAGAGGACTCGTCAGCAACATTCTTTTGGAAGGCTTGATTTTGCTGATTCCATAGGCGCTCAAAAGAACAAAACTCGCCAGAAGCACAAATCCGAGAATATAGATGATTACAAAAATCGGGTAAGGAACAACGGGTTGGATAAGACTCATCACCGGGAGTTCAGTCGTGAAATAAGGACTGACCCAGAACATGTTGAATTGCCCGGCGGCGTAACCTTTCCAGGCGAAGAAGGCATAGTTCATGCCGATGGCAAGCAATAAGGGAATGACAAAGACGATCGAAGCGCCCATCATGGACTTCCATGAAAACTCGACTCGATGGCTCGCCAAAAGAAAGACGCCCATCACCACTTGAGAACCATGGTGAACCATCGTTTGAATGTTGATTCCAATGGTTGATATGAAGACCGGTTCGGCATAGATCATGACGGCAGGGCCACCAAATAAACCAAAGGTACCCAGA
>CAZKHP010000132.1:0-3105 GCA_964552695.1 uncultured Staphylococcaceae bacterium
GCCAGTAAGGTCGCCACCATCGATAAGAAGTAAATGGTGGGGCGGTAAATGCCGAAGACGGTGATTTCGCTGAAATAACTCTTTTGCAGTTTCTTGTTAATCTTTTCGAATTCGCCCGTTTTCTTGGGTTCTTGATTGAACACTTGGGTGACTTTCATTCCGGAAAGGTTTTCCGATAAGAAAGCGTTCATTTCGGAAACATTGTTACGGACCCCGCGGTAAGCGGTGCGGGAGTATTTCCGGAACAAAGTCGAGGCAAAATAGATGAGCGGAACGGTAATCATCGTCACTAAAGCCATCTTCCATTGAATGACAAACAAGATGACGGCAATGATGACCATCATTAAAATATTACGGATTAAATTGACGATTGTATTGGTGAACATATCGGAGATGTTCGCGGGATCGTTGGTGGCCCGGGTGACTAATTTTCCGACCGGTAATTGGTTGATTTGTCCGATGGAGAGTTTTTCGATGTGGTTAAAGACTTCTTCCCGCATCGTATGGGTAATTTCTTGCCCGATTTTTTGAAGCATGATGTTTTGGAAATAACCGATGAGGATGGAAATACCGGTGATGACGACCAACACCGAAGCGCCGACGAGCACGATGTTGATTTTTTGGGTCAGCGTGTAGGCGGTGCTTTGCATCACGTCGATGGAAAGACCGGACGCCAGAGGCAACACCATGTTGGTGAAGGTGGTGATGATCATCAGTAAAAATGCGAGAATGAATTTCCCGGTATAAGGCTTCAAATAGCGAAGCAAGCGGACGAGCAGTTTCTCGTCTTGATGGGCGACATGGTTCTCAGCAAAATCACGCATGGGCTTCCACCTCCCCGACGAGTTCTTCCAGTTCTTGGAGTTTGACCATTTCTTGGTAGAGCGGTAATGTCTTCATCAATTCGGCATGCGAGCCGACGCCGACGACTTGACCTTGGTCAATGACCACGATCTTATCGAGCTTTTTCACAGTTGAAATACGGTGAGCGATCATCAGCGTGGTTTTGCCCTTACGGACTTTCCGCAGGTTCGAGATGATGGCTTCTTCGGTCTTGGTGTCGACCGCGGAAACGGAGTCATCCAAGATCAAGATTTTAGGTTCTTTGGCTAACGCGCGGGCAATCGAGACGCGTTGTTTCTGGCCACCGGAAATGGTGACCCCGCGTTCGCCCAGCATCGTTTCGTAACGGTCTTTGAATTCCATCACGTTCTCGTGGATGTCGCTGATTTTGGCCACTTGGATAAGGCGGTCTTCATCGATGCGCGAGAACGCAAAGCCGATGTTGTTTTTAATCGTATCGGAATAAAGAAAGTTGTCTTGCGGGACATAACCGATGTGCTCACGGAGCGTGGCTAAGGACAAATCCATCAAGTCATAACCGCCAAAGGTAATCATGCCCTTCTCGGTGTTGTAGAGGTGGAGGAACAATTCCACGAGCGTGGACTTACCGCTTCCGGTGCGTCCCAAGATGCCGACCATTTCCCCCGCATTGATTTCGAAGCTCATATCTTTTAAGGTCGGAGTTTCGGAATCGGGGTAGGTGAATGTCAAATGCTTCACCGAAATCGAACCATCCAACGTGACATCTTTGATCGCGGTGGGAGAGTCGACGACGGAGGGCTTGGATTCCAAGAATTCATAAATCCGTTTGGCGGAGGCTTGCGCTTGGCCGTTGATGTTCATGAACCAGCTGATGGCGAAGACCGGCCACAGAAGCGTGAAGAAGTACGAGATATATTCGGTTAATTCGCCACTGGAAAGATTGCCTTTGGCAATGAGAATCGCGCCAAACGCAAGGATGGCAAGAATAACCAAGCTGATCATCGCGTCGATGATGACGTTGACGACGACCGAGTATTTGAGGTGGTCCATCGATTTATCGAACACGTCTTTGGATTTCTTTTTGAAACGAAGCGATTCAACGGCTTCGCGGACATACGCCTTGATGACGGTAATGCCTGAGAAGGACTCTTGAGCAAAATCGCTCATCTTCTCGAAACTGTCTTGGCGAAGTTTGAATTTCTTCTCCATTTTGAGTTCAAGAAAGAAAACCAAAACGCCCATGAACGCTAAAGGAATGGCGGCATATAACGTCATTTCCCAGTTGAGCGAAAACATACGCACGAGGACAAACCCGCCAAGGACCAGACCATCAATCAACATCAAAAGGCCAAACCCATAGAGTTCTTTGACTGCGTTTAAATCGTTGATGAAATAGGACATCAAGCCACCGATTTTTTCGTTGGAATAGAAGTTTTGGTCCAACTTGGTGGCGTGCTTGAACATCTCGCTGCGGATGTCGGTTTCGATGCGGCGGCTATTACCAATCAGGGTGATACGCCACAAGAAACGGCCGACGGTCATTCCGGTGACAATACCTAAAATCGTCAACAAGGGCGTCCAGAGTTGATCCATGACGGTAATGGTTCCGCCTTCGACACCGTTTATGATGACTTTGATGATTCGCGGGATTTCGAGTTGGTACCAGTCGACCGCGACTAAAATGGCAATGCCAATCAAGAAGGCCAGCCCGTACTTGAGATAGTAGTGGCGGAAATGTTTGAGTAGAATCATAAGAAAACTCCCATTTTCTTATTTTACTACAAAATCGCCCATTTTTCTCGATGATACTCGGCGTTTTTCCTTTTTTGGGAAACCCGATTTTTTATTTCTTGGCGATTTGAACCCCAAAAAGTTCTTATGAGAGCCCTCACAAACCAATATGACGAAATCGTCACATGATAGTTGAAACCGCTTTCACATTTCGGTAAAATGGTTTTATCCATCCCATAGGAGATCAAATCATGGAACAAACAATCTTCCTTCTTTCGACCATCCTCATTTCGCTTCTGGCCTTTGGATTTGCCTTTTTGCTGTATGCGTGGCTTAGAAAACAGCCCCTCGGAAACAGCAAAATCGAAGCCATCTGCCAGCTCATCCGTCAAGGCGCGAACACTTTCCTTAGGAAAGAATACATCGCTTTGGCAAAATTCGCCGGTATTTTGGCCGTCATCATTTTAGTATTCTTACCGCAGCCGATATGGTCCGATGGCTGGGCTCATTGGCTCACCAACCTGACGATGGCGGTGGCCTACCTCTTTG
>CAZKHP010000133.1:0-3073 GCA_964552695.1 uncultured Staphylococcaceae bacterium
AATTAGTTTATAAAATCGAACACCTTTCCAAGTCCGTCCGCATTGCCTTGGTGGGTAAATACACCGCGAATACCGATGCTTATCTCTCTGTCATTGAAAGTTTACGGCACGCCGGATATGCCTATGATGCGAAAGTTGAAATTTCGTTGATCAGCGCGGAAGACGTTACGGATGCCACCGCTTCTGACATTCTAAAAGATTATGATGGTATCGTCGTTCCGGGGGGCTTCGGCCGTCGCGGCATTCCCGGAAAGATTGCAACCGCGAAATACGCCCGCGAGCACAAAGTCCCTTATTTAGGTTTGTGCCTCGGCATGCAAATCGCACTGATTGAAATTGCTCAAAACGTGTTGAATTTGAAAGCCGCGGATTCCACCGAATGGGGTGAAGGCGTGCAAAACCCGGTCATCGATCTGATGAGCGAACAAAAAACGATCGTCAATAAAGGCGGAACGATGCGTTTAGGCAATTATGACTGTGCTCTTCTTAAAGGCAGCAAAGCCTATGGACTCTATGGCGAAGAAGTCGTCAAAGAACGTCACCGCCACCGCTACGAGTTTAATAACAGCTATAAAGAAGCCTATGAAAGCGTGGGGGTCGTCTTCAGCGGCGTTAATCCTTTATTGAACCTCGTGGAAATGATGGAACTGAAAGACCATCCCTTCTTCCTTGGGACGCAAGCACACCCGGAATTCAAGAGCCGTCCCAATCGAGCTCACCCGTTGTTCTTAGGCTTGATTAAAGCTTCTCTTAAGGAAAAGAAATAGGTTTCGTCAGCTATATTTTGTACATTTTATCGGTATAAATTGACAACGTGCACAAAAACTATTAAAATGTGTGCACGAGGATAAAACATGCACAATCTCCCCTTTTCAGGAAACTTTGACGATAAAGATATTCTTAAAAAACTATGTAAGGCCAATAATCGAATTGGCGAGTTAAACGGCGTCATCCGTTTGTTACCCAATCCTTCGATTGTTTTAAACGCGATTACTTTAGGTGAGGCTAAGGAATCTTCGGCCATCGAAAACATCGTGACGACCTACGACGAAATCTTCAAGGAAATGACGCTTAAAACAACGAATTCGGCGTCAAAAGAAGTCGTTAATTACCGCAGTGCCATGAATTTCGGTTTCCAACACTTGTCCGAGAACGGCTATATTTCGACCAATACGGTTGTTAAAATCCATCACATCATTGAACCTGACAAAGGGGGAATCCGCGTTCTCCCCGGAACGGTCATTCAAAATACGTTAACGGGAGAAACAATCTACACTCCTCCTCAAGGGGCAGACGAAATTTTGCAGTTTTTGAACAATTTCGAAAAATATTATAATGATGACCAAGATGATCTGGATGCTCTCATCAGAATGGCGATTCTCCATTATCAATTCGAAGCGATTCACCCCTTCTATGATGGAAACGGCCGTACCGGGCGAATTCTTAACATTCTTTTTCTCGTTCAAAACAAAAAGTTGAGTCAACCCATTTTGTACCTAAGCAAATACATCAACCAACATCGCGAGGAATATTACCGTTTACTTCGCGATGTCCAAACCGATTTTGCCAATATGAAATCATTAATCCTGTTTTTCCTCGAAGCCGTTTGTCAAATGTGCGATTTTACGATTCGTTTCATTGATTCATTCCGTGCATCCATGGACAAGGCCGAGGCCCTCATGAAAGAAAAGTGTCCTAAAATATATAAACCCGAAATTGTGAAGCATTTGTTCAGTGACTTCTATACAAAAAATGAGCTGTTTAGAAACCGCATCGGCATATCACGAAATACCGCCGGAGTCGTTCTTAAGGAGCTTGAAAAACAGGGATTCTTGGTCAGCGAGAAAATCGGCAAGGAAGTCCTTTATAAAAACGCATTCCTTTTTGACTTGATCAAAGGATGGTAAAAAAAGTGCACGTCGAATCAACGTGCACAATTTTTTTATTTTTTTGTGCTTGTCAATCAAACGGCACGTCTTTGTTTTTTTGTTTCTAAATAAGACGTAGTAACTCATCAAGGCTTTTTATGGGGTAATCCGTTTTTGGATACTTGGATGCAGGTCCGATGCCGACCGAGTGGAAACCACCCGCTTCGGCAGCGTCAATGCCGCTTTCAGCGTCTTCCACCACCAAGCATTCTTCGGGCTTTAAACCTAAGCGCGAAGCGGCCAACAGGAAGACTTCGGGATGGGGTTTACTATGGGTAATGTCGTTGCCATCAGCAATCGCACTGAAGAAAGGACGGATTTTGACATTATCGACAATATAAGGCGTGTTCTTGCTGCTGGAACCGATGGCGAGTTTGATTCCTTTGTCCACCAGGGCTTGCAGGGTCTTTCTTACGACAGGGGAAACATCTTTCTCAGTCATATCGTTGAGATATTCCCGGTATAAGGCGTTTTTATATTCCGCTAACGCCAGTTTTTCTTGCATCGAATACGTCTTATTGGCGCGTTCCAAAAGAATATCCAAAGACGCCATCCGGGAAACACCCCGTAGGCGGTCATTGATGACTTCATCGAAATAGATGCCTTCGCGGTCAGCCATCGCCTTCCACGCTTTGTAATGCAAATGGTCGGTAAACACAATCACGCCGTCAAGATCGAAAATAATGCCTTTAATCATCGGTGAACCTTTCGTACAGACTTGCCCTTATGGGTCACAGTGGCTACTTTCAGTACGCCACGGTCATAGAATTTAAACGAGATGGATTTGATTTTGCTGGGTAATGAAGGTTTCAGGCGAATGCCTTTGTCAGTATACTTCAATCCGGCAAAACCATGGATAGCGGTCAAATACGCTCCCCCGTTAGCCGCAGGATGCGTTCCGCCGATATAAATGCTTCCGGCGTATTGTTTGCTTTCGCCCGTCAAATCAATGGTCGCGCTCTTGAGGAAGAACGGATATGCCCATTCGGGTTGCTTGATTTGGCACGCCAGTAAACCATACATGCAGGCACTCAGCGAAGAGCCGTGTTCGGTATACGGTTCATAGAAGTGGAAATTGGCTTTTTTGGTAGCTGTGGTAAATAAATCCGGGAAGAGCACCATCAAGGTAACGACGTCGGCTTGCT
>CAZKHP010000134.1:0-3039 GCA_964552695.1 uncultured Staphylococcaceae bacterium
GGCGGAGGGGCTAAAAGAGATTTCCAACTTTCAAGCGGTGCGAGACCAAGACAGCCTGATTCTCCCACTTCAAGGCGACTTCACACAATCGTTTGCTACCGGCGGGAAGGTCGCCTGTTCTTTCAATCCCATGCAGAACGGGCGTGCCTATATCGTGTGTGATAATGTCGATTGTGTTTTGCTAAAGGTGTATATTCCTTCGGGTTGCATGGTTACGACCGACGTCCCCTTTACAAGAACCGAGCATGTTCTCTCATTTGTCCTCAAGGATCATTTCGAGGTCATGTTTGATTTCATCTATCAACCGACACAGGATATTCGCCAAGGTCATGATGTACGCTTCCTCGGTGATACCTTAATGACCCAAAAAAGTGATGGAACCCTTTCCCCGATTACCAATGGTTTGGAATTAAATAACGACGATAGTGAGAAACTGTTAGAATACGTTTATTAGGAATACCATCATGGAACAATTTTCTTCGAACCCACTGAAAATCTGGCCCAAAGGCCTAAGTCAAGAATTGAATGTCTCCTGTTTTTTTGTTGCCCACTTTCATTCCGCCTCGTCGGTCATGCTGACCATCACAGGGTGCTCTTTTTACAAAGTGTATCTCAATGGCCGGTTTTTATCTTTTGGGCCTGCAAGAGCTGCCCACAGTCAATTCCGTGTGGATTCTCTCCCCCTTGAAGCACTTTTGGAACAGAACGTCCTCGTCATCGAGGCTTCGGGTTATGCGTGCCGCAGCTTTTACGCCCTCAATCAACCCAGTTTTATTCAAGCAGAGATCGTGGGCAAAGATCTTTTAATGAAGACCGGACAAGACTTTGAGTGTTACCTTTCCCCGTGGCGTTATCAACGCGTTTCACGGTTTTCCTATCAACGGGCTTTCTCGGAGAGTTATCACCTTGATGCTCCCAGTGATGAATTCTTTATGACCGGAAAGGCTTCATGGAATCAAACCCCCGTCGAAGTTATCTCTTACGGTGAAACACTCGCGCGAAATGTTCATTTTCCTGCGCTCTCAGCGGTTCCCTTCGTACATAAGGAAAGTGGAATAGTGCGAGTCGACCCCTCGAAAAACCTTTATCGAGACCGCTACATGAGCTTTTCCTCTTTAAAAATCTTTCCCATGGATCAATGGGAAGTTAATCCGAATGATACTGTTTCTCGTTTTTCTTATTGCCCTGGAGAAATGAAACAGACGCTCAGGGGAATGGAATATTCGGCTTATAAAGGTGTCTATTCACTTACGGGATTCATTGACTTACATGTTCGCGTGCTTTCTCCCGCGACACTTTATGTCGTTTTTGATGAAATCCCCACCAATGCATCGGGATTCAGCCTGACGTTTTTCCGAAACACAACGCAAAATATACTTTCTTATGAACTGGGTGTGGGAGATTTTCACTTGCAATCGTTTGAACCTTATACTGCACAGTATATTCAAGTGATCGTTGCTTCTGGAGTTGTCGACCAAGTGACCACAGGAATTACTCGATTCGAAAACCCGGATGCGGACCGTTTATCATTTGCCTGTGAAGATTCGAAATTGAACGCTATTGTGGAGGCTGCTCGCCACACGTTTGCCCAAAATGCGGTGGATATTTTAACCGATTGCCCCTCTCGTGAACGCGCAGGGTGGCTTTGTGATGCTTATTTCTCAGGGAAAGCCGAACGGTTATTCACCGGCCACAATCGTGTTGAAAAAAACTTTTTAGTCAATTATATCAATGCCCCGCAGTTGCCCAATTTACCCAAAGGGATGTTACCCATGTGTTACCCGGCGGATTTCGAAGATGGCACGTTCATTCCCAATTGGGCCCTATGGTTTATTATCGAACTAGAAGATTATTTTCGTCGCACTCAAGATGGTGCTTTGGTTCAATCGGCTAAAGAAAAAGTGTTCAGTGTGCTCGATTATTTTAAGGCATTTTTGAATGGTGATGGGCTCCTTGAAGACCTAAAAGGGTGGATTTTCGTGGAATGGTCTAAAGCCAATGATGCTGACTTTGTTTCGGGAGTCAACTACCCGAGTAACATGCTTTATGCTTTTGCCTTGGAATGCGCAGGAAGACTCTACGGCAAAAAAGAGTTTTTGACCCAATGTAAAAAAATAAAACAAACCATTCGCGAACAATCCTACAACGGTGTTTTCTTTGAAGATAACAAAATCCGTCAGGATGGCCGTCTGGTTTCTTTAGGACATATGAGTGAAACCTGCCAATACTATGCTTTCTACTTTGGTGTGGCGACTGTGGAAGAAGATCCAGTCCTTTTTGATCGGATGCTTTCTCTTTTTGGTCCCAAACGGGATGCCAAAAAAATGTTCCCGGAAGTGGCCCCATCCAATGTCTTCATCGGCGATTACCTTCGTTTGGATTTCTTAAGGCGATGTGGATGTTTAGAACAAGTGGCTTCCGAAACGGTTGATTACTTTTTTGCGATGGCTGAAAGAACGGGTACTTTATGGGAACACGATTCCCCCTATGCAAGTTTAAATCATGGTTTTGCTTCTTATATTGCGAACCTGATCGTTGAATGTGTCATAGGCATCCACGAAATCGATGGCAAAAAGAAAATAATCACGCTCGTGAAACCGGCGTTCGCGTTGGATTATTCTTTGGTTTTACCGGTCGGCGACGCCTTTTTGACTTTCAAGCGTTATCAAGGCATGGAAACCGTCACGGTTCCCGAAGGCTTTTCCATCGTTCGCCGTTAGCTCTTATCATTCGGGCCTGTCATTGGTTTTTCTGGCCTGCTGTTGATATTTTTTGGGCGTGACTCCGAAAAAGTTAAAAAATTCTTTAGAAAAATAGTTGTAATCTTGGTTGACCAGACGGGCGACATCTTTGACGAGCATGTCGGTCGTTTTAAGAAGCTCAGCCGCTTTCTCCATACGTTTGGCACGGATTTGACCGGCGACGGTTTGGCCGTAGTAGCGGCGGAACAAATCATAGAGTTGGACTCTTGAAAGCAAGAATTCAGAACAAAGCCTATCCACGAAAAGATTTTCACCAAGGTGATGGTCAATGAATTCA
>CAZKHP010000135.1:0-3007 GCA_964552695.1 uncultured Staphylococcaceae bacterium
CCATCATGTCAACGCCGCCGGCAGCGCCCCAGTCGCCGTCATCGTAGGTGTAATAGTCGTCCAAACCGAGAACGTGCCCGGTTTCATGAATGTAGGTATGTGCGTCCACTTTGGGAGTCAAGATACCGCCATAACCGCCTTCCCACATGAAGTTGTAGGAAGCCCAGGCATAGACGTTAGCCACCGGCGAAGTCGGATTGGCTTCTTGTTCGTAATCCCAATAAGTATAAGCCCAATAAATGGTATCGGCATCAGTGCTGTAATTGGTGGCGTAAACCAACCAAACGGCATCGATGTAGCCATCGGAGTTGGAGTCAAATTCGGTCAAACTGGATCCCGAATAGGTTTTGTACCATGAAACGGCATTGCGTAAGACGTAATAGGTCGGGTCATTGTAACCCGTCAAGTTTTGCAGTTGCGACGTGCTCTTGTCCAAATTGAACCAGGGCGTGACGGTTCCGCTTAACGACAAGTTCCCGTAGCTGGATTTTTCATAGAAACTGGCCACCGATTCCCAACCGGTATCTGCGGTTTCGCCGAAGAACGATTTTTGAATATCGTTCCGGGTGGTATCGCATCCGCGGGCAATGTCAGAGCAATCATAATCCGTGAAATTCACGGGAATGACCAAGATTTTTTGATTGCCAACCGCATCGAGATTGACATAGCCGGTTTCATAACGAACATCGGCTAACGTCACGGAATACGAGTCCGGAGTGTAAAAGCCATCGCCGCTGCTGGTTTGCGAATTGCTCGTCCCGTTGGACGAACTGGGAATGGAATAGAAGGGGAAAAGATCACAGGCGGTTAAAAGCATCATCGAGGTAACAGAGAGGATGAAGAAATTCTTAAATTTCATGGGTCGTTCCTTTCGTGATCGTTGGCAAAAAGATCTTCTTGGTATCCATTTTACCATAGCGACCAAGGGCGATAAACGAAAATGCAGAGTCAGGCGGTCGCGCTTTAGGCCACTTGAGAGATGGTCAGCGTCGCCGAAGTGGATGTGATCGCATTGACATAAACGGAATAACCGATCGACGTATTGTCGTTAAATTTTCCGCTGTTATAGAAGAAATTCGCATAGGCGGAAGGCGAGAACGTTTTGCCGGCAGAGAAGAGGGTATTGTTGGTCGCCGTGCCACCCGTTTTGAAGGTGTTGGTCTTTCCTGCTTCAAGCAAGTGAATCAATTTGAAGTTTTGATTGGCATAGCTATAGCTGGCCGTGTTGGAAACGGCCAAGTCCGTATAATACGTGTTGTTGTTCACGATGGTGTCGGTGAAACTCACGAAATCATACGAGGAATTGAATGTTCCCATACGGGAATCGATGTGATAAATCTTAATGCCGGGAAGCGAGAACCCCGCCAAACCGTTGCCGGGATAACCCCCGGACGCCGAATCGAGAGCGTTGACGCCGGTCGGCGTGTAGAATTCAATCAGCAAATATTCGTCCATCGGAGAACCGTTCCAATCGTTTTTCAAAATCAGGCAGTCACCGCTACTTTCAAACGGATTGAGGGTAATCGAGAATTGGCCGGCCGTCTTATCGGTGACATACGGAAGGGTCCAACCCATCGCCATTTTGGAGTAGGCGTTATGGTCGACGATGTTATAGTCCATCATGTCGACGCCGCCGGCGGCGCCCCAGTCGCCGTCATCGTAAGTATAATAGTCATCCAAACCGAGCACGTGGCCGGTTTCATGAATGAAGGTATGCGCGTCTACTTTCGGAGTCCCCGCAACGGAGTATCCGCCTTCCCACATGAAGTTGTAGGAAGCCCAAGCATAGACATTAGCCACAGGCGAAGACACATTACCGCTTTGTTGGTAGTCCCAAAAGGTATAAGCCCAGTAAATGGAGTCCGAAGCCGTGCTGTAATTGTTCGCATACACGAGCCACACGGCATCGAGATAGCCATCGCTGTTTTGGTCATATTCGGTGAGCGAAGAACCACTGGTGGATTTGTACCATTCCACCGCTTTACGAAGGACGTAATAGGTCGGATCGGAATAACCGGTCAAGTCATTCAACTGCGTTCTGGATTTATCCACGGTGAACCATGGGGTGACGGTTCCGGTGAGCGTCAAATGGCCATAACTGGAAGCCGAATAATAACTGGAAACCGAGTTCCATCCGGTTGAAGAAGCACTGCCGAAAAAGGTGGTTTCGATATCGGTCCGCGTCGTGGCGCAACCTCTGGAAAGGTTGCCACATTTATAATCGGTGAAGTCTACGGGAATGACTAATAATTTTTGTGTTCCGGTCGAAGGTAAATTAACATACCCGGCGGCTTCTTTCATATCGTTAAACGATGTGGTGAACGACGAGGCTTTGTAATAGCCCGCGCCGGTGTCTTCCGAAGAGGAGGATTCCGAGGACGACGAAGAGGAGGAACCCGATGAAGTAATCAGCGTGATTCCGTAGAGGAAAAAACGGTTTCCGGCATTCGAAGAAATCGTGATCGTGTTGCTGGCGAGTACGCCGGCAAAATCATAACTGACTTCGGTCGTCGAAGAGGTCACGGTTTGTGTGGATGTGGTAAATCCTTCGCCCACCGTTACGGCGGCATCGGTCAACGAATACGACGAAACTTCCAGTAAAATCCGTGAAATGGTCACGTTATTGGCGAATCGTAAACTTAACGAGGCGGCGCCTTTCGAGGACGCAAAACGAAGCGCATCGTTGCTGGCATTGGCGAAAATTTTACTCGCAGTGGCCGAAAAAAGCGTCACGCCAGAGCAATCGAAATAGCTGTCCGGAGCGGCAACGATTTTGGTTGAAATATCTTCATTGTCACTGGCAAAGGGATAGGTGTTTTTAACCGTCAAGGTTACGGCCGAAGTTTCCTCGGATGAAGAAGAGGATGAGGAAGAAATCGGGGTCGACGAAGAAGAAGATTCAGAAGAGGACGAGGAGGACGAAGAAGACGAACTTTCCGAGGATGACGGCATGCTGGACGAGGAGACCGATCCTTCACAGGCGGATAGGACGAGAGCTCCTAAGTAA
>CAZKHP010000136.1:0-2994 GCA_964552695.1 uncultured Staphylococcaceae bacterium
GGTTGCGGCCGCCTATATGCCCATCCGCTTTTTTGTTGCTTTTTATAAACGGAAGGCTAAAGTATGATGACGAATTTATCCACTTTCCAACAAGCCTTTGATTCAATTCCCGGCGAAATCGTCGTTTCGCTCATTGTGGTTTTTATCATTTTTATTTTCTCTTTGATTGTCTTCATCAAACTTAAAAAGGCAGACCCGTTGGCAAAACCAAAAGGCATTCTTCACTTGGCCGAAATCGGCGTTGATGCGATTGATAATTTAGTCAAAACCCAAATGGGATGGCGCTTCAAAAATATGGGTGGGTACTTCCTAGCCATCGCATTATTTGTCTTTATTTCTTTCATTTTTGGTTTGACCGGGCTTCCTTCGCCGATGTCCTACTACATGGTTCCTTTCACCATGGCCTTGTTTACCTTTATCTTGATTCATTACAACCGCGCGAAATACCGGAAATGGGGCTATTTCCATGCTTTCATTGAACCTTTCGCTCCGTTTTTGCCCATTAACCTGTTGTCCATGTGGGCCCCGATCATTTCCTTGTCTTTCCGTATGTTCTGCAACTCGTTAGCCGGATGGGCGATTATGTCCATTATTTATTACGCTTTGGAAAGTGTCTCGGCAGCGATTTTTGCTTTCCTTCCTGTCGGCCTAAACACCATCTTCATTGCCCCGTTCGTAACCTCTTGGTTACACCTCTATTTCGATTTGTTCTCTTCCGTCATTCAAACCTTGGTATTTATCATGCTTTCCATGATTTTCATTGCCCAAGAAGGCCCCGGCGACGAGGAACCTGTGGCAGCGAAAGTTCAAGCATGATGAGATATAGAAAACATTACAGGAGGAATTTCTATGTTTGTGGATCTCGTTCGTACATTAGCTGATGTCGGAACCGGCTTGTTAGCCATCGGCGCGGGTATCGCGATCGGTGTCGGCGGCGGTATGTCTGGTATCGGTGAAGGCAACATTTGTGCCAAAGGCGTTGAAGGCATTGCCCGTAATCCCGAAGCCGAAGGAAAAATTCGGACCGGTATGATCTTAGGCTGCGCTCTTGACGAAACCACCGGTATTTACAGCCTGCTCATTGCCATTTTAATCATCTTCGTTTTAGCTTAATCTTTCCGGGGCATGCCCTGCGTGTCCCTTTTGGCATTGGAGGCGATTTTCGTGTTATCCGGAATTTCTGATATTTTCGAAGGACTCATCGACAAAATTTTACCCAGCAGCATTTGGCCTTTGGTCATTCAACTTTTGGCCACTCTTTTGCTTGTTCTCATCGTGTATAAACTTCTTTATAACCCGATGAAGAAATTCCTTGCAAAACGGGCGGAATTCGTCAAAAACAACATCGACGGATCGGTTAAAAGCAATCAAGAAGCGGCGTTGGCACTACAAAGCGCCCAAGCGGCTTTAAACGAGAGCAAAATGAAAGCCCAAGCGGCGATTCAAGCCTCGACGGTTGATGCTCAAAAAGCCCGTGAAGCGTTACTGGCTAAAGCTGAAGATGAAGTCCGCGAAATGAAAACCCGCGCAGAAGAAGAAATCATTGAATCGAAACGTCAAGCTTTGGATGACATCCACCGCGAAATCATTAACGTGGCCTTGGAAGCTTCCAAACAAGTCTTGGGCCGTGAAATCAATGAAAATGACAATGCGCGTCTCGTGAATGATTTTATTAAGGAAGTTAAGAATTAACTATGGATAGTCCTGTCGTCCGTTACGCCACGGCGTTGCTCGATCTCGCCATCGAGGAGAAAAAAGTCAGCGAATACAAAGAAGCGATGAAGGCTTTACTTTCAGCGTTCAAAGCCAATCCCGAATTCGGTATTTTGCTTTCCAGCGCTTTTGTCGCACCGGATGAAAAACGCAGGACCATCGATAAACTTTTTGCCCATCCCGAATTACCTTCTCTCGCCTCATTTATCAAAGTGCTGGTCGATCGTGGACGGATTCGCGATTTCAATGACATTGCCAAATCGTTCATACAAGTTGCCAATACCTTCTTGCACATTGAAGAAGGAATCGTTTATTCCACCCTACCGCTCAATCCCGAGAAAATCGCGGACATTGAGCGCGCGATTAGTTTGCAAAGCCGAACCCATGTCGAATTGACCAATGATATCGATCCCGATCTTATCGGGGGCGTTAAAGTAGTCATTCACGACCGGATTTATGACGGCTCGATTGCGAACATGCTGTCGTCTTTGCAAAGTCAATTGCTCAAAGGAAAGTGATCACCGTGAAAATTAACGCAAGCGAAATCTCAACATTAATCAAACAAGAAATCAAAAGCTATGAGCACCGTTACGCCAGCGATGACGTCGGTACGGTCATGAGCGTCGGTGATGGCATTGCCATCATTTACGGTCTTGATAAAGCCATGCTCAACGAACTTTTGCTTTTCCCCGGAGATGTCTACGGAATGGTCCTCAATCTTGAGGAAGGTCAAGTCGGCGCCGTCTTACTCGGAAGCGACCGCCACCTCAAAGAAGGCGACGTCGTCAAGCGCACCGGTCAAGTCGTTGAAGTCCCCGTGGGTGAAGAACTCTTGGGTCGTGTCGTCAACGCCCTTGGACAACCCATCGACGGTTTAGGACCCATCGAAACCAAAAAACGCCGACCCATCGAGCGCATCGCCCCGGGCGTCATGGAACGTGAACCCGTCAATAAACCGCTTCAAACCGGCATTTTAGCCATCGACTCGATGATTCCGATCGGCCGTGGCCAACGCGAACTTATCATCGGTGACCGTCAAACCGGTAAAACCGCGATTGCCATCGACACCATCATCAACCAAAAAGATCAAAACGTCCGTTGCGTTTATGTCGCCATCGGTCAAAAAAATTCGACCGTTGCCAACATCGTCGAAAAACTGCGGAATGTCGGCGCTTTAGCATATACTACTGTGGTCAGTGCCACGGCTTCTGAACTTTCACCTTTGCAATGGATTGCTCCCTACGCCGGATGCGCCATCGCCGAAGAATGGATGGAAGAAGG
>CAZKHP010000137.1:0-2993 GCA_964552695.1 uncultured Staphylococcaceae bacterium
TTCATGCGCGATGTCGAATGCACGACCTGCCATGGCGCGCGGCTGAATCCTCAAGCCCTTGCGGTCCGTGTCGGCGGTCTCAATATTTATGAACTCACCTGCCTACCCATCGGTGAAACGGTCGCTTGGATCGATAAAACCATCGACGCTTTAAGCATTACCGATAAAGAAATCTCAAGGCTGATTTTTAAAGAAGTGAGAAGCCGTTCGCAGTTCTTAGTCAATGTCGGTTTGAATTATCTCACCCTTTCCCGTATGGCGATGACCCTCAGCGGCGGGGAAGCCCAACGTATCCGTTTGGCTACACAGATCGGCAGCCGTCTCAGCGGTGTCCTTTACGTGCTGGATGAACCTTCTATTGGGTTACACCAACGCGATAACGGCAAACTCATCAAAACGCTTCAAGAAATGCGCGATTTAGGCAATACCTTAATCGTCGTCGAACACGATGAAGAAACCATCCGTTCGGCGGACTATGTCGTCGACATCGGTCCCGGCGCGGGTATCCATGGCGGAGAAATCGTTGCCGAAGGCACAGTCGCCGACATCATCAATTCACCGAAGTCCATCACCGGCGATTATCTTGCCGGCCGTAAATTCATCCCGGTGCCTTTAACTCGTCTAAAAGGTAATGGCAACTTTATTACCATCAAAGGTGCCCGCTGCCATAACTTAAAGAACATCGATGTCCAAATCCCGTTAGGCCTTTTTGTCTGCGTCACCGGTGTCTCCGGAAGCGGCAAATCGTCCTTAGTCAACGAAATCCTGTATAAATCCATCCTCAAACAATTCGGGAGCGAAGAAACTTATCCCGGCGAACATGATTCCATCGAAGGCCTCAAGTTCATCGATAAATGCGTTAATATCTCGCAAGAACCGATCGGACGGACCCCACGAAGCAATCCGGCCACCTATACGAAGGTATTTGATGATATCCGTGCGCTCTTTGCCGAAACCACCGAAGCCCGTGCCCGTGGCTTTGATAAAGGCCGTTTCTCGTTCAATACCGTCGGCGGCCGCTGCGAAAGCTGCCAAGGTGCGGGCGTCACCCGGATCCCGATGAACTTCCTCCCGGATGTCTACGTCAAATGCGAAGAATGCGGAGGCAAACGCTACAACGATGAAACGTTGATGGTGACCTATAAAGGCAAAAACATCCATGATGTCCTCGAAATGACCGTGGAAAATGCCTTGTCGTTCTTTGAAAACCGCCCCATCATCTCGCATAAAATCGAAACTCTCTATGATGTCGGCTTAGGCTATATCAAACTCGGTCAATCGGCGACTACCCTCAGCGGAGGCGAAGCCCAACGTGTCAAACTCGCTTTTGAGCTTCAAAAACGGCCGACCGGAAAAACCCTTTACATTCTCGACGAACCGACCACCGGTTTGCACGTGGATGATGTCGCTCGCTTACTCACAGTTTTACAATCCATCGTCAACCATGGCGATACGGTCTTAGTCATCGAACATAACCTCGACGTCATCAAAGTCGCCGATTACATCATCGACCTCGGTCCCGAAGGCGGGAACGGCGGCGGACAAATCATCGCGATGGGGACGCCGGAAGACGTTTCGAAGAATGAAAAATCCTTTACCGGAGCGTTCTTAAAACCTGTTCTCGAAGCCGATGCCAAACATCGTCATGGGCGTCCGTGATTGTCACCTGCGTCATGAAATGATAATCTAACTAAGTAAAGGAAAAGATTATGGAAAACTTTCTAGTTTATGGCGGAGCCCTTTTGGCTCTTGCAGGGGTCATCTACGGATACCTTAAACTCAGTTCGTTGGTCAAAGGCGGAAAACCGGAAAAACCGTTACTCCTTCAAAGCCTTATTGCTTTGATTGCCGTGACCCTCGGTGCGGTCGGTCTGATTGCCGGGGTCATCTTAAATAATCCGACGGCACTTTCCGGCAGAGACCTTGCGTTAGCCCTTATAGGTGCCACCCTCACGATGTTCCTCTTCGTGGGCATGGTCGGATGCTTCATCGTTCATTTCTACAAAAAAGATGCTTCCAAAGAACTGAAAACCTGGTCATGGAAGATACTCTTGATGTCCATTCTTCCGCTGATCCTCTCATTCGTGGTGATGATGGAAGGCATTGATGCCCTGATGGACTTTCCGATGACCAAAGCCATCTACTTCGGTTCCACCCGGATTGTGACTTTCTATGCTTTATTCATCTTAACGGGTGCCGGCATCGTTTACTTCGTTGCTGATCATCAATTGCACAGTGAGGGATACCGTAAAGGCATCCTTGAAAATGTCTTCTATGTCGCCTTTCCCGCCGGGATTATCGGATCGCGCATTTGGTACGTCATCGGTCAATGGGAAAGTGAATTCGCCGGCCGTGACTTGTGGCACATCTTCGCCACCTGGGAAGGCGGTCTCACCATCATCGGCGGAGCCATCTTTGGCACCATCGCCGGGGTCCTTTTTATCAAAATCCGACGCAAAGAATTGAACTTGCTCCATGTGATGGATATTGCAGTCCCCGCCATCTTGATTGCCCAAGGCGTCGGCCGTTGGGGCAACTTCTTCAACCAAGAAGTCTATGGCGGCATCACCGATCCCGCCAAGTGGTGGTTCCTTCCGAACTTCATCATTCAACAAATGACCGTTTCGGGTGAGATGCGCGTCCCCTTGTTCTTAATTGAAAGCTTAGCCAACTTTGCCGGATACTTCATCATCCGTTACGCCGTCGGCGTCGGACTCAAGAAATACATCGTCCAAGGCGACCTTGCCGCGCTCTATCCAATTTGGTACGGTGTGACCCGCGCCATCATGGAACCGATGCGTGACAGCCAATACATCATGGATGATTGGTGGTCGCTCTATGGCTCTTACGGTTTAATTGCCATCGGCGTACTCGCTATCGTCTATCTCCATGTCACCGATTATCTCAAAAAGAAGAAAGCAAAGGACACCAAGAATGCCCCAGGAAGTCTACAAAAATAGATTCCAAGCCGTCTTGTTCGATATGGACGGCAC
>CAZKHP010000138.1:0-2988 GCA_964552695.1 uncultured Staphylococcaceae bacterium
GTCAAAGACGAGAATCGGGGCGTTGTTGATGATCGTACGGGCAATCGCCAAACGCTGTTTTTGACCTCCGGAGAGCGTGACCCCTTTTTCACCGACGGGCGTGTTGTAGCCTTCTTTGAACGAAAGAATGTTGGTGTGGATATCGGCAATTTTGGCCGCACGGAAAACTTCTTCGTCGCTGGCGTTTTTGTTGGCGACGCGAAGGTTGTTAAGAATAGTTTTGCTGAACAGGAACGGTTCTTGTAAAACTGTGGCAATTTCGTGACGGATATGTTCTTTCGAAATTTTCTTGAGTTCATGGCCGTCAATCTTGATGGAACCGTCGGTGTAATCGTAAAGGCGGGTCAATAAGTGGCTGAGCGTGGATTTGCCACTGCCGGTTTTGCCCATGATGGCAATTGTTTCGCCTGGGTGAATGTCCAGGTTAATGTCTTCAAGGATGGCTTCATCGGAATCATCGTAATGGAACGACATATGCTCGAATTGGATGTGTCCTTTGATTTCGGGGCGTTCACCGGATTCAATGTCTTCCAAAGGTTGGTTGAGAATGAGGTTGATGCGGTCGAGCGAGACAATCGCACGGGCCAAGTTGGATAAGGTCGTGGCGACATCGCGGACCGGCCAGACGATCATCGAAACAAACGAGAAGGCAACGACAGTCGTACCGATCGAGATATCACCGATGAAAGCAAGGTAGAGACCAAATAAGGTCGTTAAGACGATTTGACCAAAGACGAAGATATCGCTGCTGGCGAAGAAGAACGACGACATTTTCCGCCAATGAACAAACTTCTTTTCGTAATCTTTGAGGTGGGTTTCAAAGGCTTCGATTTCGAACTTTTCGTTATTGAAGGCTTTGACGACACGGACGCTCGAAAGGTTTTCTTCGATTTTCGCACACATCTCGCCATCGGAGTCATCGGTTTTCCGGTAACGGGCGCGGACTTCTTTAATCACGAAGTAGGAATAAACGAACATGATCGGAAGAATGATGATGCAGCTGACGGCCATCTTCCAACTTAAGGATAATAGGATTAAAAAGGATAAGGAGACGATGTAAAAAGCGTAGACGATACCTAATGTTTCACGGATGACGAAACGACGGAGAACTTCTTCATCGCGGGTGCAGGTTTGAATGATGTCACCGCTTTTGGCTTTCTTTAAGAACGGATAGGGTAAGCGTTCGATGTGACGGAAGAGTTTGAGTTGCATGCCACTGGCGATGTCACGGTCCAACGAGGCACGCAAAATACCCCGCGAAACGTTAATCAGGGCACGGGAAACGCCGATGCCGACGATGGCCAAAGCAAAGATCCAAAGGTGGTTCCGTAAATAGGCTTGTCCACCTAAAACTTGGGTGATGAATCCGTCGACGATGCCACTGGGGGCATCCCCCGTTAAGGTGTCGGTCAAAATTTTGCTCATAAAGGTGGAAATGAGTTGCAAAAGGACCGCGACGAAAAGAATGGCGAACGAGAAGAAATATTTGAAACGATGGCCTTTGGTCATCGAATACATGATTCTTAAATACTTTTTCATGGGCCTACCTCCAGACAAGATATCATTATACTAATGATAAGGGCCTTTTGCTAGGGAAAATCGTGCAAAAAAGGACAATAAAGCACTTCCTTATAGAGGCAAAAAATGGCAATTATATGAAAAATCTTTTCATATTTCCTCCTTTTTCGGATGAAATGTCGGGTTAACCGTTTTTTATGTTCGGGGGGTCAGTTTCTTAGCCAACGATTATATGTTATAATCGAGAAGCATTTTGGAGATTTGTGGTTATGGAACTCAATGAAAAAGATATCGTGGTCATGAGCGGAGGGAATAAAGTCCCGTCTTCGCCCGCGCCCGCCAAAAAGAAAAAACGTCTTCACAAGCGTTATATCATCAACATTGTGATGGTCCTTTTGATTGCCGCCATCGTGTTGTACTTTTCGCTGAAAGATGGATTCAATGACGTCGTTGATGCCCTGAAAACTGCCGATGGCCGTATCCTGATTATCGTTCTTATCGTAGCTATTGCAGTTTTCCTTGTTGATGGGCTCATCCTTTATATTTTGGCCCGTTTGTATACGACCCGTTACAGTTTTGGAAAAGGTTTGGCCAATGCCTTCATCGGCGTTTTTTATAACGACGTGACGCCTTCGTCCAGTGGCGGTCAATTCGCTCAAGCCTATACGTTCAAGAAACAAGGCTTGGAATTATCCAGCGCCGCTTCGATTCTGGTGATGCACTTCTTGCTGTATCAGATTGTTTTAGTCATGTATGGCATTCTGGCTTTGTTCATCAAGTTGCCGGCCTTCTTGGCCTTGAACCCGGTGGCTGATTTCGGTGGCTTCAAGTTAACGCTCATTCCGTTATCCTTAATAGGCTTTGGAATCAACTTTTTCGTGATTGTGACGATTTTACTTTTGTCCTATTCGAAATGGATGCACAGCGTCGCCATCAACGGCATCGTGGCTATCGGCACCAAACTCAAATTCATCAAGCACCCTGAAAAGACCAAACAAAGCTGGCAAGCGCAAATCGAAAACTTCCGGATCGAGCTTCGCCGTTTACAAAGCAACATCCCGGTGACGATTTTGCTCATCGTCCTGTTTACCATCAAATTAACGCTTTCTTACTCCATTCCTTATTTGATCGGTGTCTCGTTGGCCGAGACCACGATGGCCGGCCATACATACTTCGATACCGTCTTCTTCTCCGCCTATTTACAAATGATGACCAACATGGTCCCGTTACCGGGCGCCAGCGGATTCTCCGAATACTTCTTTACCCAAGTCTTCGTCGGCATTTACGGCAGTGGCGCTTTGGCCACCGCGGCCCAATTGATTTGGCGTACGGCGACCTTCTATTTAGGCCTGATCATCGGTGGTTTCGTCACCGCGTTCTATCGGTCTTCGCCGCAAGAAGACAACTTCAAGAGCGACCGCAAGACCTTCGTCGAACTGCAAAAATCGACTTACGAACTTCGTAAGAAAA
>CAZKHP010000139.1:0-2950 GCA_964552695.1 uncultured Staphylococcaceae bacterium
AACAAAAAAATCGTTCCGTTACCCAATCACGCCGTCGGTGTGCAAATGTTGCTCGATTCGTTGATTAGCGAAAAAGTCATTGCCTCGCTCGATGAAATCGTCGGGATCGGTCACCGTATCGTCCAAGGCGGTAAATACTACTCCTCCAGCGTCGTCATTACCAAAGACGTTGAAAATCACATCGAAGAGCTGATTTCGCTCGCACCGCTTCATAATAAGCCCAATCTTGTGGCGTACCGCGCCTTCCGCGATGTTTTACCGAACATCAAGCACGTCGCCGTGTTCGATACCGCCTTCCACCAAACGATGGAACCCGTCGATTATATCTTCCCGATTCCCTACGAATACTATGAAAAATACGATATCCGTCGGTATGGTTTCCACGGAACGTCGCACCAATACCTAGCCCAAGAAGCGATGAAATACTTGGAAGGTGTCCCCCACCCCCGCGTCATCACCTGCCACTTAGGCTCAGGCGCCAGCATCTCCGCGGTTAAAGACGGAAAATGTGTGGCCACATCGATGGGTTTGACTCCCTTAGGCGGCATCATGATGGGTACCCGTTCGGGCGATATCGATCCCAGCGTCGTCAAATTCATGTGTGACAAATCGGGCAAATCGCTCGATGAAATCTACTCCGTGTTGAACAAACAATCCGGACTCCTCGGCATCAGCGAAGTTTCCAACGATTCCCGCGACATCTTAGCGGCTTCGGATAAAGGAAACGCCAAGGCCATCTTAGCGAACCAACTCTTCGTCCGTCGCGTCGCCGATTATATCGGTCAATACTTCGTCCGTTTGGGCGGTGCCGACTTGATCGTCTTCTCTGCCGGTATCGGTGAAAACGCCGGTATCTACCGTGAATGGATCTGTGACGAAATCGGTAGTGCCTTGGGCATTGTGATTGATAAAGCCAAGAATCTTCCGTTAAGGGGTGTTGAAGCACTCCTCTCGACGCCCGAAAGCAAAGTCAAAGTGGCTGTCATCCCCACCGATGAAGAAGTCATGATTGCCCGCGATACATTCCGTTTCTTAGGCGTTAAATAAAAACCAACAAAAAAGGCGACCGAATCGCCTTTTTTCATAGTCACTTTAGAAACTTCAACTGGCTTTGATAGGCTAACGACAATTCTTTAATGGTGGTCAGATCCACCATGTTTTTGAGCCACTCGGAAGGAAAGGCTTTTTCGCCATAAGCGAGACCGGCAAGGCCACCGGCAACCGCTGCCACCGTATCGGCATCATCGCCAAGGTTAGCGGTTTTTAAAACACACGTTTTGTAATCGGGCGAAGTCAGGCACCCCCACACGGCCGCTTCTAAGGTATCCACCACATAACCCGAAGACTTGATTTCGGGTTCCCGGAAAGTTTCTAGATGCATCTTTTTTGTTTTGGGATTTTCAAAGAACTTACTGAAATAAGGTACTTGCGAACGATAGAGGGGATTCTTCTCTAGAAACGCAATCGAGCGTTTGGAACCCTTAAGGATTGCTTTTCGAAACTGCAGGAAGGTTAACGGAGCGCCTTTGGATAGACGGGCATGAATCAAATCTTCGGCAATCGCCAAATAGATGATAACCGCTGTAATGTTTCGTGGATGGGCGTGGGTGATAGCTGCAGTCTGACACGCAACTTTAAAGCCTTCAGGACTGTTTAAAAAGTCACCTTGATAATGCTCGTAAAGGTAAAAACTTAAGGGAAGAATGCGCATGAGAGCGCCATTGCCGTTTTCAAATTCATCGATAGATCCGGAAGTCAGGGGATTTTTGGCATCCGCATATCGTCTGAGGGCGTTCATGGTCGTGATGCCCATGCCAAACGCTTTTCCTTGCGGAGTAAAGGCACCGCTACCAACCCAGAGAATGAAATTATCCATGATGGCTTTATAATCAATCGTTTTGCGATCGATCAAAGCATCAAGCAAACACAAATTCATGGAGGTGTCATCGGTATAAAGGGATTCTAAAGGCATCGATAAAATGGGATGTTTTTTAATTTCATCCCGTGAATGAAATTCATTTTCCGCGCCCAAAGCATCCCCTATGGCAAGGCCAAGGATCGCATCGAGCACGAGATTTTGTGGGTTCACCGATGATTTCATGGTTTTATCTTAACACGAACCTTGAGTTGTCGTTGTTTTTTTCAAGTTTTTCATTTGTGCGGGTGCGCTTTTGCTATAATGTGTGCGAAAGTGAGCCATTATGGAATCGTTACGAGAGCTTTATAAAATCGGTTTTGGTCCCAGCAGTTCCCACACGATGGGTCCTTCTTTTGCTTCCAATTACTTTCTCAATTTGTACCCCAATGCGTATCGTTATGAAGTCGTTCTCTCGGGTTCCTTATCACTGACTGGACGAGGTCACTTAACGGATGTAAAGATTCGTGAATCTTTTGCAGACCGTAAACTTGAGATCATTTTCTCCCGTAATTTTGAAAACCTTCCCCATCCCAATACGATGGACTTTTTTGCCTATGATGAGAAAGACGCCATTTTGGGCCACCGCCGCATTTTGTCGGTTGGCGGAGGATCCATCCGCATCGTCGGTGACGATGAACGAAAACCCAAGCAAGTGTACCCGTTTGCCGATTTTTCTCAAATCAAGGAATATGCCGAAACCCACCACTTGACACTTCCCGAGATTGTCTACCAATTCGAGGATGCCAACATCAAGGACTATTTGATGCAGGTCTGGGTGACCATGGTTCACGCCATCGACCGTGGCATCACCAATCAAGGAATCCTTCCGGGTTCGTTGAAGATTTCACGAAAGGCTCCGACCCTTTCGCATCCGATTTTGCCCGAAAACGATGTGGCAAAATATACCCGCACCGTGATGTGTTATGCCTATGCCGCAGCCGAAGAAAATGCCTCCGGTGGAATCATCGTGACGGCCCCCACCTGTGGCTCGGGCGGTATGGTACTGACTAGCGACGCCAACCTGCGCTATCG
>CAZKHP010000140.1:0-2946 GCA_964552695.1 uncultured Staphylococcaceae bacterium
GCCGGATGGGACATTGATTTCGATATCGGATTTGACACGGTTATAGCCCGCGCCATGGCAGTTATCGCACGTGGCACGGATGGTTTTCCCAGATCCGTGGCAAGTCGGACATACACTTTGGCTTTCGAAGGTTCCTAAAATGGTTTGCTGACGCGTCCGGACCGTTCCACTTCCGTGGCAGGTCGGACAGGTTTCGATGTCACTGGCGGAACGCGCCCCGGTGCCACCGCACTTGACGCACGGTTCATCGTAGGTAACCGGCAGTTTCACGCGTTTGCCGTTGATCGCGTCCATAAACGAAATCTTGACGCGCATGAACGAATCGGCGCCGCGTTGGGGACCGCTGGGAGAGGATCTACGGCGCGAGGAACCGCCTCCGAAGAACGACCCGAATAAGTCGCCCAAGTCGACGTCTTGGAAGCCTTGACCGCCGAATCCTTGGAACGGATTTTGTCCCGCGTTTTGATCAAAAGCGGCATGGCCGAATTGGTCATACGTGGCTCTTTTTTGGTCGTCGTAAAGCACTTCATAGGCTTCTTGGACTTCCTTGAATTTTTCTTCTGCCCCGGGCTCTTTATTCACGTCCGGGTGGTATTTTTTAGCGAGTTGCCGGTAGGCCGCTTTGATTTCATCTTTGCTTGCGCCTTTCGCGACGCCCAGCACCTCGTAATAATCCCGTTTGGTTGCCATGCTGCTCCTTTCCGAACAACAAGGGGCACAAAGTGCCCCAAGTCATTGCGTTTTCGCTAGTTCTTCTTTTCGGTGAAGTCGGCATCAATAACGTCGTCGTCACCTTTTTTGTCTTCTTTGCTTTGAGCTTCAGGCGCTCTTCCGTTGGGTTTTTGTTGCGCTTGCGCAGAGGCCATGTATTCGGCGGCCTTTTCGAGATCGCCGATCTTTTGACGGAGCGTGGCGATGTCGTTTTTATCCAAAGCCGCTTTGAGTTCATCGCGAAGTTTCATCGTCTCTTCTTTTTGTTTGGGGTCGAGGCCTTCGCCTTTTTCGGCCATCGCTTGGTCGATCGAGTTGATGTATTGCTCGGCCTTATTCTTGAGTTCGACTTCTTCTTTGCGTTTTTCGTCGGCTTCTTTGTTTTCTTCGGCTTCACGCACCATGCGATCGATATCCGACTTGCTTAAGCCGGTCGTACCGGAGATGGTGATTTGTTGTTCTTTTTGGCTGTCGAGGTCTTTGGCCGTGACTTTCACGATGCCGTTGACGTCGATGCTGAAGGTGACTTCGATGCGCGGTTCACCGCGACGAGCGGGTTTAATGCCATCGAGTTTGAAGTGTCCGAGCAGTTTGTTGTCGCGAGCCATCGGGCGTTCGCCTTGATAGACCATGATGTCGACGGCCGGTTGATTGTCGGCGGCAGTCGAGAAGATTTGGCTCTTCGTGGTCGGAATGGTCGTGTTGCGGGCAATCAGCGGGGTCATGACTTCGCCCATGGTTTCGATACCGAGAGTCAACGGAGTGACGTCGAGTAGGACGACATCCTTGACATCGCCGGAAACGACCGCACCTTGAATCGAGGCACCGATCGAGACGGCTTCATCGGGGTTGACCGACAAATTCGGGTTCTTGCCCAGCATGGATTTGACCAAGTCTTGGACCGCGGGCATCCGGATAGAACCGCCGATGAGCAGGACATTATTGATGTCGTTGGCGGTTAATTTGGCATCGGCTAACGCACGACGCACCGGTTCTTCGCAGCGTTTGAGCAAGTGTTTGGTCATATCTTGGAATTTGGCGCGGGTTAAGCGGGTTTCAAAGCTGATCGGACCACTGCTCGACATACCGATGAACGGTAAGGAAATGGTCGTTTCCAGTTGTCCGGACAATTCGATTTTGGCTTTTTCGGCCGCTTCTTTGAAGCGTTGAAGCGCCATCTTGTCGTTGAGTTCGACGCCGAATTGGAGACGGATTTGATCTTTGATCCAGGCGCTCACGACATCATCCCAGTCGTCGCCGCCGAGGTGGTTATCGCCACTGGTGGTGATGACTTCGAAGGTGCCATCGCCGATTTCGAGAATGCTGACATCGAATGTACCACCGCCCAAATCAAACACGAGGATACGTTCGGCTTTGCGGGTTTCCATGCCATAAGCTAAGGACGCGGCGGTCGGTTCGTTGATGATCCGGACGACATCCAGACCGGCGATACGGCCGGCATCTTTGGTGGCTTGACGTTGCGCGTCGTTAAAGTACGCCGGGCAAGTAATAACGGCTTTCTTGACGGGGTGACCCAAGTGGGCTTCCGCGTAACTCTTCATGTAAGCTAAGACTTTGGCGCTGATTTCTTGCGGCGAAAAGTCCTTGTTGATCGCAGGAATATGGACTTTGGCGTCGGTACCCATCTTGCGTTTGATGGATGAGACGGTGTTTTCCGGGTTGGTGACGGCTTGCCGTTTGGCGGCATCGCCGACGATTTCTTCGCCGGAGGCTTTAAAGGCCACGATCGACGGGGTCGTGTTATGTCCTTCGGGGTTGGGGATGACTTTCACTTTGCCATCCGCTTGTAAATAGGAGACGACGGAGTTCGTCGTTCCAAGGTCAATACCAATAATAACTTCTTTTTGTGCCATAAATAATTTCTCCTTTACTAAGCGTCTTTACGAGCGCTTTCTTCTTTCTTTTCTTCGGTCGTTTCTGCGGGTTTCGGCTCTTCTTTTTTGGGCTCTTCCGGGGGAACGGCTTTGGCTTTGCTGACAACCACCATCGCTGAACGGACCATGCGGTCTTTCAGCTGGTAGCCTTTGGCCATCACTTTAACGACTTTGTTGGCGGGACCCTCTGTTTCGACGGCTTCCACCGCGTGCATCGTGTTGACGTCGAAGTCGCTTCCGAGTTTGGGATCGATTTCTTTGACGCCTTCTTCAGCGAGGACGTTGGTCAGTTGCCGGTAGATGTACTCGAAGCCGATTAAGTAGTTGCGCACTTCGGGGG
>CAZKHP010000141.1:0-2909 GCA_964552695.1 uncultured Staphylococcaceae bacterium
GGGGGTCTGTTATAAGCGCATGCCGCCGTTGACGTCTAAGACGTGGCCGGTGACATAGGAAGCTTCATCCGAGGCTAAGAAGAGAGCGGCATTGGCGATTTCTTCGGGTTGACCCAAGCGGTGAAGCATGGTCAGCGCGGCGAATTTTTCGAGCAATTCAGCGGGGACGGTCTTCATCATATCGGTCATGATGTAACCCGGAGCGATGGCGTTGACGCGGACGACGGCGGTTTTGCGGGCAAATTCTTTGGCCCAGGTCTTGGTCATGCCAATGACGCCGGCTTTCGTGGCGGAATAGTTGATTTGGCCGATGTTACCGTATTCACCGACGATGGAGGCGATATTGATGATCGAACCTTTACCGGCGACTTCCATCGCGGGACCGACATAGCGGGTCAAATTGAAGACACCTTTGAGGTTGACGGCGATGACGGCATCCCATTGGTCATCGCTCATTTTGTAGGTCATGGCATCCTTGGTGATACCGGCATTGTTGACCAGTACATCAATCTTACCGTATTTGGCAATGAGGCTTTCGGTTAATGCTTTGCAGCTGGCGGCATCGGTCACGTTCAATTGCGCGAATTCGACATTGGCGTGTTCATAGGTGAGCGGCATCATATCGGCGGCGATAACTTGCGCGCCTTCTTCCGCAAAACGGACAGCCATGGCGGCGCCTAATCCTTTGGCACCTCCGGTAATCAGGGCGACTTTTCCTTCTAGGCGTTTCATAAGTTTGTTTTCCTTCTTTCCTTTGTTAGGTGTTTGTTTTTTAGACGCGTTTGACGATAATCGCAGTTCCCATGCCACCGCCGATGCAGAGGGAGGCGAGGCCATAGGTTCCTTGACGTTTGAGGAGTTCGTGAATCAGCGTGACCGTAATCCGGGCACCGCTGCTGCCGACCGCGTGGCCCAGAGCAATCGCGCCACCGTTGACGTTGGTACGGGCGAGGATTTGTTCTTTGCTTTCGCCGAAGGCTTCGGTAAGTTCACGGATGACGCCTAAGCTTTGAGCGGCGAAGGCTTCGTTGAGTTCGATGAGATCCATTTGTGAGAATTTCAAGTTCGCGTGTTTGAGCGCGTTCTTGATGGCCGGAGTCGGTCCAAGACCCATGTAGAGGGGATCGACACCGCCTTGGCCAAAGCCAACGATTTCGACGAGCGGTTTAAGGTTGTATTTCTTGACGGCTTCTTCACTGGCGACAAGGACCATCGAGCCCCCATCGTTGATGCCCGAAGCGTTAGCGGCGGTCACCGTTCCGCCTTCCGGTTTGAACGCCGGTTTCAGCGTAGCCATTTTTTCAAGCGAGGTGGTGCGGTTGGGATATTCGTCTTTGTCGAATTTGACGATATCTTTGCCGACTTTGACTTCTAAGGGAACGATTTCATCCGCGAAGCGACCGGAGTCCACTGCGGCAATCGCTTTCTTTTGTGATTCAAACGCGAAGGCATCTTGTTCGGCGCGCGAGATTTGGTATTTCGCGGCGATGTTTTCAGCGGTAATGCCCATGTGGACGCCGCTTCCGGCATCGGTGAGAGCATCGAGGATCATATGGTCTTTGACTTTGATTTCGCCCATTTTAAGACCGCCACGGGCGCCATCGGGGATTAAGTAGGGAGCGCGCGTCATCGATTCGACGCCACCGGCGAAGACCAAGTCGGCATACCCGGCTTTGATTTCGGTTGCGGCGTTCATGATGGCTTTCATCGCACTGCCACAGGCCATGCTGACGACGTAAGCCGGAACTTCAATGGGGATTCCGCCTTTGAGGGCGACTTGACGGCCGAGGCCTTGACCTTGACCGGCAGGAAGGATGTTCCCGACGATGACTTCATCGATCGCTCCTGCGGGCACGTGCGTGGTTTCTAAGATGTTTTTAATCAGCGGAGCGCCCAAATCCGCGGGATGGTGATTTTTCAAACTTCCCAAAAAAGATCCGACAGCGGTTCGCTTAGCTTCGACGATATATACTTTCGACATGAATGTCTCCTTTAGGTCCTTGTGTTTGGGTTTCCGTCGACTTTTCACGTTTCCATAGGAACCGGTTTCCGAAAGATTGCGTGACAAGACCGAGGCCCGTGAAGGACTCTTGATATTTTCATATTCACATATTATGAAAGCGCTGTCAATTCAAATGTGACGAAATCGTCATGTTTATAAATATTGTCTATTCGTGGGTTATCCTTTACTGTTATAATAGTTTTAAAATTGACAAGGAGTTCCTCCATGAACGGAATCGCGATGCCTTCCACCAAGCGCGGTTTAGCGACATTTGAAAAGATCTGCCGCGCCGCCGAAATGCTGTTTCATACCCGGGGTTACAACGCCACGACGGTTTTTGATATCGTCACTGAAGCCGGCGTAGCCAACGGGACCTTTTATCTTTATCTTGAAGATAAATACGCCATCTTCAGACGCTTGCTGCTCGAATACAGCCACCGCATCCGTTCCACCATTGCCATTGCCACCGAAGGCTTGACCGACCGGAGAGAAAAAGAACGCATCGGTATTCAAACCTTTATCAAATACGTCCGCGACAATCCGCAATCCTATACGATTATTTGGCAATCGTTACAAATCGACAAGAAGTTGTTTATCGATTATTACTCGAACTTCGCCGCCCACTACATCAGCGGACTTAAGACCGCCGAAGAAGACGGACAATTGAAAGCCTACGATCCGCTCACCACCGCGTACTTCTTAATGGGTGTCTCCAACTTCGTCGGTTTACAGGTCATCTTGTTTGATTCCGAACATAGCAGCGATCAAGATATCGACCGCATCGTCGACCAAGTGATGCTTTTATTGGATCACGGGTTATTCAAAACCAACGACTAAAAGAAAAGCTCGCACCGAAGCGAGCTTTTTTCTTATTGGGCAAATTCTTTAATGGCTTTTGCCAGGGCAT
>CAZKHP010000142.1:0-2906 GCA_964552695.1 uncultured Staphylococcaceae bacterium
TCTTTCAGTTTTGTCGCTCCATTGCCCCAAAACCATTGATTTTTGAAAGGCCACACGCCGCGTCCCCAGTCCAAAAGACCAAAAGCCTTCTCGCCGAAATGCACGACGATGTCGCCGATGGTCACGGTTCCGATGGCGCGCATGCAGTTGAGTTTGTAGTTAAGGAAAAATTGACGCGGATTTTTAAAGGGCGTCGCAATGACCATCGCTTGGCTTGAAGGAGGAGCATACAACCATAGATCGACGATGAATTGTTGGCCGACGTCATCGACTGCATTCAAACTTAGGTGGCGGGTATCTTGATGGACGTCAAAGCGCATCAAAAAATCTTTGTCGGTGTACGTGGTGACATGGTCGTCTTCCCCGTTTTTCTCGAGGTTCAGACGGCCCTTGCTATAGAAGTGATTAATCGCCGCCGAATATTTCTTTCCGGTTTTGAGATTGAATAATGTGACCGAGACCGTACTGAAGTAATAGATATCGCTCATATTCATCTGCAGCACGTAATCGCCGTCGGTGATTTGATAGAAGTCCCACTCCTTGAGTCTTCCTGGACGGGCCACCGAGGTGCGGTCATACTCAAAAACAAGATGCTTGGCAAAACCGCGGACCGCCAAACGTCCGTCATAGGTGAGCAGGGTCGTTTTTTCTTTTATCTCATTTTGCATCGAGGGCCGCTTCGGCTTCCGGAGCCTTGGCGTTGACTCTCTTCCGATAATGCTTACTGACAAAATAAAGCGGGATGAACGAAAGCACGGATAAGGCGGCGGCCACGATGAATAAGACGCCGTTGGGGACCATACCGGTCACCGGACCGGTTCCATAGTCGACCGTGTAATAGTCACCAAACGAGGCAATGATCGGATTGGCAATCATCGGACCGATGACCATCGGGATTAAAACGAAGAAGAGAATCCGTATGCCTTCGAATTGGCCACGCGATTCATCTGGGTAGAGTTCCTTGGCCCAAACCATCGTCGTTTGCATGGTTACGATATAACCTACGCCGATGCAGATGATGCCGATGAACAACGGAATGTTTGCCAAAGAGAGGAGGTTGGCCGGATCGGAACCATTGCCCCAAAGATAGAAGACGACGAGACCGATGATGTTGATACCGAAGATGACCGCCAATAAGCCGGGCGATCGATTCTTTTTGATGAAATGCCCTGCGGGTATCGTACAGAAGACGCCCAAAATTAAGGCGGCGCCTTCGATGTACCCGAACATATCCGCGGCAAATCCGTATTTATAAATGAAGATATTGCCGATGTGGACGAAGTAGACGTTGAAAGCGATGAAGAAGACCGTCACCATGATGTTCAACAACAGAAGCTCACGCATGGCGAAGAACCGTTTGAAGTTAAAAGCACTGGCGAACTGGTGCCAGAAGGTTCCGTTTTTATACGATTTAAGTTTTGGCGCGTCTTTTACCGTGAAGATTGACAAAAGGCCGATCAGGATGACCAAAACGCCCATGCAGATGAAGAAGACCACATAGCCGAAACTCGCCACGATCATTCCACCGATGACGGTGCCGATAATCGTTCCAAGGACCGGTTGAACGGCTAAGGCAGTGCCGATGGCGCTTTTGTTTTTATCGTTGAGCATATCGCTGAGCCAGGCATTGAAGCCCGAGTCATTGCCCATCGAACCGAAGAAGCTCATGATGGCGTCGGCCATAATCAATAAAATAGCGGCCACCATGACGTACCCTTCAATGGAGTGCGAGATGTACGAAGTCAAGCCATAGACAATGGTGAAAATGCCCCATAGGATGTAACCGATCGACAACAGCGGTTTCCGCGTCCCCAGACGATCGGAAATGGTTCCGAAGAAGAATGTGGAGAAGGTCGTGACAATGGCCGAAACCGCAACCATCCAGTTAACGATGGTCGAGTTCGGTGCGATTTCAGCGTAGACGAAGGTGTTAAACCATTGGTTTTCGACATTCCAACAGATTTGCCCGGCCATGCCTAAAACCCAGATGAGCAAGAGGTTGCGGCCGGAGATGGCTTTCGCGATTTTTTGCATATGATTTTATCCTTTTAACTATTTTCTATCCTAGCACTAAAAAAACCAAAAAGGGATAGCAAAAAAGGAGAAAAGCCGGCAATTGTCTTATTTTTTATCAAGGAACTCTTTTAGAGTTTCTTGGCACGGTATTCGTAATGGATGTATTCGACGTTGGCGGGATCGTCGGAAACGGATTTCATGAAGGCATAGATTCGGTCGCGGAGATCTTCTTGAGCTTCCTTGAAACCGAGATTTTTATTGGCGTAAAAAGGCTCGCTGATGGTCAGGGTCATGCCGGGTTTACGGTGACCTTTCCGCTTCCGATAGGTTGTCACCATCGCAAAGGAAGGGACGTTCAATTTCAAGGGATACCGGAATGAGGTTGAGGGGAATGGGCGGATGCCCTTGTAATAGGGCCAAATATGAGCTTCGGGGTAAATGGCCACGACGCGCTTCTGACGAATGCGCTTTTCGACCGTGGACATAAACAGTTTCATGCCCCCGAGGGTATCCGGAACGGGAATGGCGCCCAACATAAGGACGATGTTTTTGAGTCCTTTGATGGAAACCGCATCCGGATCGGCGATCAAATACGCTTTTTTTGGAGCGGCCAAGATGGCCGGGGTGACCGAGTCCACCGCTTGGGTATGGTTACCATAGAGGAAATAGCCGGTTTTTCGTGCTAACCGTAGATTTTTGCGGTTTTTGATTTTCAACCCGAAACGGATTTTGGCCACCGAATAAACGATGGGTAAGGCAATTAAATAATAAAGAAGAAATGCGAAAAAGTTCCAAACCGGATTATGGTTAACGTATTTTAAACGGCCGTCGACTTTTTGCGTCGGAATATCGGTGCCGGCGAAGTCGTCATTCAGTTCATCGGAATAATA
>CAZKHP010000143.1:0-2874 GCA_964552695.1 uncultured Staphylococcaceae bacterium
ATACCTCCCAAGCGGAAACGACCTTATGGTCGTGTGTTTTTCCTTCTTACTTATGATAACACGATTGCCCCACCCGCGAGGAGCAATTTCAAAAGCCCATTTTCATAAAAAAATCAAGACTGATAAATCAACCTTTTTTAGTCTAGAATAAGAGCACAAAAGACAAGGCGGGAGGTGATGGGATGAACGACAAGTCCATCATCGTTATCGACCTTAAGGCATTTTATTCTTTTGTCGAGTGCATCGATCGCGGACTCGATCCTTTTACCACGCCCTTGGTCGTTTGTGATAAAGAACGTGGCCCCGGCAGTATCGTTCTCTCCGTTTCCCCTTACCTTAAAAGCATCGGTGTCCCTTCACGGTGCCGCCAATATGATTTGCCGAAGCTTCCCAACATGATTTTTGCGGTCCCTCGCATGAGCTTATACTTATCCAAATCGGCTGAAGTCGTCAGTATCTTTCTTGATTATGTTGATGAGGAAGACTTGCACGTCTATTCCATCGATGAGTCCTTTTTAAGCGTCGGTCCTTATTTAAATCTATATCAATGTACGCCTCGAGAACTGGCAAGACGGATTTTAGATACCGTGAAAGCGAAGACGGGTCTCGTTTGTACCGCAGGCATCGGCCCCAATATTTTCTTAGCAAAAATCGCCCTTGACCGCGAGGCCAAAAGCGCCCCGGACCGAATTGCCGAATGGACCACGGAAGACATTCCCACAAAACTCTGGGCCATTTCACCGCTGTCGGAAATGTGGGGAATCAGCACGCATTTGGAAGCCACTTTGAATTCGATGGGTATGGTTTCCGTGGGGGATTTAGCGCACTTTTCGAAGGATTTGATTGTGAAAAAGTTTGGCATTATGGGTGAACAATTGCACAACCATGCCAATGGTTTGGATTCTTCGGATATTCGCGAAAAAGCCGTTCCCAAAGACCAAAGCCTCAGCATTGGCCAAACGCTGATGCGGGATTATGATCCGAAAGAACTTCCGTTGATTATTCGCGAGATGACGGATGACTTGACGCTTCGCTTGCGGTTTGAAAAGAAGCTCGCCAGTGTCGTCCACTTGTTCGTCGGCTATAGCGGCGAAGGCCTCGGCGGTTTTGCCCATCAAGCAAAACTGATGCGTCCTAGTGATGACGTCGACGATATCTATGGCGCCTTAATGCATATTTACCAGAAGTATATTGCCAATCACCAGATTCGGCATGTCGGAATGTCGTTAGGCGGATTGGTTTATCCCGAATATGAGCAACTTGACCTCTTTATTGACCCTGAGGCAATGGATGAGAAACGAAGACTCCAGACAACGATTGATGAAATTCATGCCAAATACGGAAGTAATGCCGTTTTGCGTGCCACTGCTTTAACCAAGGCAAGCACGGCCATCGAGCGGCATTCACGGATCGGAGGGCACCGAAAATGAGCGAAAATGATCGCGGGATGAAAAAGTGGGCACCCTATGCCTCGCTGATTGAGCAAAAAGACTATTTGAACCGTATGCGCAAGAATAAAGAACGGGTGAGCAAACCGTTGTTAAGCGCCGAACAAGCCGAAGAGATTAACGATCTTCTCCTCCACTGCCGCGATGAAGCGTTGCTTTTCCGTTATTTTAAGGATGGTTTCATTTATGAGATTCAACAAACCATTTTGTCACTTGATTGCGCCACTAAGACCGTTCATGGAAGTGAGATTTCTCTTCCCCTTAAAGCAATTATTGGCTTAAAACGCGTGAATTCATGATTTTTTGACACCATCTCCAATAAAAATACTCACCTATGCGTTTATGTGTTGTAGCGAAACTTTCCAAGGGCTTCTCTTTGATGATTGAAGCTGAGTGTTGGAAGAATCGTCGGCACACAATCTGTCCCTCTCCTTATGCTATAATTTGATGAATAAAACGGAGAAAGAAATGTCGACGAAACTAGAGAACGCTTTGCAACGATTAAAAGATCATGACCTTGATGGGCTTCGTGAAGTGTACGAATTGACCAGCCGAGGCGTTTTCACTTTCGTCCTTCCCATCGTTCGCGATTATCAATTGGCCGAAGACATCATGCAGGAAACCTACATCAAGGTACATGAGCGAATCGACGGATACTCTCCGGATACCAATGGAAGAAACTGGATATTGACGATCGCTAAAAACACGGCGCTCGATGAACTTCGCAAACGCAAACATGAAGAATCCGTCGACTTCGATGACGAAAGACAACCGCTCGGAAGTTATTCGCTCCCCGAAGATCTCGATACTCCGACGATTCAATTAGCGAATCAAATCTTGAGTCCCGAAGAGTTGGAAATCGTACTCCTGTTCGCCGTTGGTGACTACAAACACCGCGAAATCGCAGCAATCCTCGATATGCCGCTTGGAACGGTCACCTGGAAATACAAAAACGCACTCGATAAACTGAAAAAAGCAATCAAGAAATGAGGTGGCAGCATGAACATTAAACGTAAACTTCAAAAAGAAGCCTCAACGTTTGTCCCAAATGTTTTGGACAAAGTGTTGGATCGCGTCGGTTACATGCCGACACCGAAACCTTCTTTTTGGAATTTTAAGAAATTGTCCTTAGCCGGTGTCGGCGCCGCCCTCATTCTCGTAGGTGCCGTTGTTATTCCTTACTACAAGAACGTTGCCCTTGTGGCCAACGCAGAAACTCAAGTTGAAATCTCGATCATGCCGGCTTCCACGTATAACGCCACCGGAACCATCGCAGAGGAAGATATCCCCGTATTTGCTTATCGTACCGACAAAAATTTCAAAACGAAAAAATTGGCTGAAGACGGAACCAACGCCGTCTATGCTAAAAATGCCAATGCCAAAATCATCTTAGCCGGCATTGGACCCGAAAATACCGTTGAAAAAC
>CAZKHP010000144.1:0-2867 GCA_964552695.1 uncultured Staphylococcaceae bacterium
TATCTCAAACCGGGGAAATGGTCCATCAGTTTTGATGTTAAACTTGCCAGCGGACAACCTTCCGTAAATGACTTCTATTTTGGTTACAACTACCAAGGATCTGTGAGTTCTACTGACCAACGGATCGATCTGTCGAGTTTGGCTGTTGCCGGTGATAAAGTCACCATCAACTACAGCCAAGTCATTAACTTTGAAAGTGGCCGTGATTATTGGTTTAGTTTCTTTAAGTTATCACAAACCACCGTTACCGACATGGTTTTAGCGTTCGATAACTTCGTCTTTACCTATGCTTATGGCAATACCCAAAACTACGTTCCGACTTTAGAAGAACTGCAAGCGGGTGTGACCTATGATTGGAATACCAAGTCGATGGCAATCGTTTCTTCCGAAGTCATCGCCCAAAACGATATTCCGGATGCGGATGCCAAAACCGCGATTAGCGGTGCTTCCAGCGGTTTTGATGGATATGTCCAACACATGACCGGTGGCAGTTCCCATACCTTGGGCGCCTTCAACGCGACCAACATGGAACCCGGAAAAATTTATACCATTGAATTCGACTATTACCTTGTTTCTCTTTCCGGTGGGCTCTATGTCATCCTGATGGACGGTACATCAGGTAACCACTCCATCAGCGATTTCTCGATGAAAACTTCCGCGGGTTTAGGCCATTTCAAAATGCAATACAAGATGCTTGCCGGTGAATATGCTATCAACATCTACATTGGTGGCAACATCAATATGTATGTCGGTACGTTGACCGCGACCGTCAGTGACCCTGCCCCTGAATCACCCTTTATTGATTCACGTTCGGACGTTTATGCTTTCACGACACAAGATGTCACTGCCACGAGCGGTTACACCTATACTTGGGCCGAAAATAACGCCATTGTTCCGGGAGCCAACGGCAAATACGCTGTCATCGACCGCTTGGACACGGATGTCAAAGCGGAAATGACCGCCGCCAATGGTTTCTCCTCCGCTCAAGCCCTTTATTTAAAGGGATATTCGACTTCGAACTTCACAACTTGGGACGGAAAATTTATCTCGGGTTATAACTATAAGATTTCCTTCAATGCTTACGTTGCCCAAACTGGCGCGCCAATCGTCCTCTTTCTCACTTCTGCGGGTGCTGGAACGAGCACAACAGGAACTTTCAAGGTGACTCAAGTCTCAGGCCATATCTATCACTACGAGGCTTCCTTTAGTCCCACTTCCAGTGACTACACTTTCTCCTTCTATGGACAAGGCAGTTCTTCTTACGAACTCTTTGTGGGTGACCTGAACATCAAAGCCACGGAGATTATTGTCGAAGAAGGCAAGACTCCTTTAGGTTTCTCTGTGGGTAAAACCTGGACAAAGGAAGGCAATTCTGCCAGCCAATTCGGAAAATCCACGTTAGTGACCACGCCATCCGAATACGTTACGGGAAGCATGAAAGCTTCCTCACAACTCTTTGATCTTAACCCCGATTCCACCTATGAACTTTTCCGTTGCGGTTCGATGATGGAAGCTGGGTGCACTTACCAAATCACCGTCGTGTATTATGTCGCTTCGATTGTCGGGAGTGGCCTCCATATTCGTATGGACGGAAACTTCCAACCGATTGATGGAAGCGTGGGTTACCATGAAGCTACCTTCAATTTCACGGGCGTCGTTGATTTCTTCAGTCTTTACAATACCGCTGGGGTTAGCGATGGAGCCGTCTATCTTTCTCATGTCGTTATTCAATTAACTGCGATTGCCTAGTCAAACGATGTCAAGCGCATGGGCTCATCCCAATGGTGAGCCCATGCCTACCCTAAGAAAAGGCCATGGATATGGACAAAATTGTGAATTATGACGAACTCTCGAAAAGAATATCGCTCAATCGCCAACGCCTTGCCGAGCCTTCTTATCGTTATCCTGCAGTGTTTGCTCAAGGGGGCGAATGGTATGGTGATTGGCAAGGCCGTATTTTATTAGCCCTTTGCTCACTGTACGTGTCACTTTCAGATGAACAAGAAAAAGACGAAGTGTTCATGCAACTTTCGGATATCGTATTGCATTTGGACGATGCGGTTAATGCCGGAGGATATTTTGGTCCCTTGTTTAACGGAAAAGTGGCGGATGAACAACAAATCTCAGGAAATTCTTGGTTTCTTCGAGGACTTTGCGAATATTACAAAATTTTCCAAGAGCAGAGAATCATCAGCTATCTGAAGAAGATTACGGATGAGTTTTTGCTTCCGCTCAAACCTTTTTTTGAACATTATCCCCAGGTTCAACGTGAATCGGGAGAAGTCGCCGGTCATAGCAACGACGTTCTCGTGGATGGTTGGAAGCTTTCCAGCGATGTCGGGTGCGCTTTTATTTTATTGGATGGCATGACCGCGGTTTATGAGGTTACTCATGACGTGCGTTTATTGGACGAAATGAATGTTTTAATCAACGAATTCAAAAAAATGGATCCTGTAAAAGTCCATTGCCAAACGCATGCCACCCTTTCCTTTGTCCGTGGCGTCCTTCGTTTTTACGCTTGGACTGGAAACCACGATCATTTAACGTTCGCAAAACAAACATTTGAGCTCTATCTTTCCCAAGGAATGACGATTGACTATGCCAACCTCAATTGGTTTGGTCGGCCTGATTCATGGACGGAGCCTTGTGCGATTGTAGACAGTTTTATTGTTGCCAAAAATCTCTTTTTGTTTACACATGAAGAAAAATACCTTCCCTTGGCGAATCGTATCTACCGAACGGCGATACGAACTGCTCAACGGGCAAACGGCGGAGCAGGATGCAACACCTGTACCTATGGTCCTAAAGCCAACGTTCTCTCGATTGTTATTTATGAGGCGTTCTTCTGCTGTTCGATGCGTTTGGCG
>CAZKHP010000145.1:0-2861 GCA_964552695.1 uncultured Staphylococcaceae bacterium
TAAGTAAAGGATAATCCGCATGAAACTATTCAGCGAAAGAGCCGGAAAACTATACCACACCCAAAGCGATTACGATTGTTTCGTTCCCACTTCTTTATATAACGTGCATATAGCGAACGATAACGAACTCGCCTCTTTGCTTAGCGAAGCCAATCTTTCGCTCGGCCAATTGGATGGACTGGCCACTGCTCTTCCCGATCGGGATTTGTTTCTTTCGATGTACGTTCAGAAAGAAGCCGTGGTTTCGAGCCAAATTGAAGGAACGCAGGCTTCATTAAGCGACGTATTACAAAGCAGCAAGACAACGGCTGAAAAAAGAAAAGAGACAGAAGAGGTCGTCAATTATGTTCATGCTCTCAACACGGGTGTTTCTTTGCTAGATCCCCTTCCCGTCTCTATGCGATATATCAAAAAACTTCATAAAGAATTATTGAAAGGCGTCCGTGGCGAGGATAAGGATCCTGGCGAAATACGGCGTTCCCAAAACTGGATTGGTCCGAAAGGATGTACGCTTGCCGCCGCCACCTACGTCCCCCCATCCGTCGATCAAATGACGGAGTGTCTCCATGATTTAGAAAACTATATGAACTCTTCGCTTGAAGTGGCCCCGCTGATTAAAATAGCCCTAATCCACTATCAGTTTGAAACCATTCACCCCTTTTTAGACGGAAACGGCCGATTGGGAAGATTGCTCATTCCGTTATGGCTAAAAGCCAATGGAATTCTCAATTATCCCCTTATTTATCTAAGTTTATATTTCAAGGAAAATAGACAAGAATACTACGCTTTGCTCATGGACGTAAGATTTAAAGGCCGTTATGAAGAATGGATTAAATTCTTTCTAAAAGGTGTAACGCTTATGAGCAAGCAAGCGATTAAAACCATCACCGAAATCTCCGAAGTCAAAGAAATGTGTTTGAAAAAGATAGAAAAGAGTTCATCGCGCGCAAAAGGCAACCAACTGCGCCTATTCTCATTCATCATGAAACACCCCTATTTTGATAGCGGGGATGTCACGAGCAACCTCCAGGTCAGCAAGCCAACCGCCAGCAAACTCATTCAAGATTTTGTCGCTATGGGCATTGTTTCTTCGATAGACAAAGAAAAGCAACGCTACGTGACGTATCGCTTTGACCGCTATGTGGATATCTTAGAAAAAGGAACGAACCTATAATGTCGTTTCTAAGTTTTCAAGGAAAAGTGTTTATCAATCTTTCTTATAAGATAAACTAACGACATTTTCGACGTGGAACGTCATCGGGAACATATCCACCGGGGAAACACTCACCACTTCATATTTCGAAGACAGTATTTTAACGTCCCTCGCTAAAGTCGCGGGGTCGCAGGAAACATAAACAATCTTCTTAGGCGAAAGCGTCAACAAGCTCTTGAGGAACTTTTCGTCCGCACCGCTTCTGGGAGGATCCATGAAGACGACATCAAAAACTTGTTTCTCTTTGGCCATATTGAGCATGAACTCACCGGCGTCGCCCACATAAAACCGGGCATTGGTGATGCCGTTACTTTTGGCGTTCTTGATCGCGTCTTTAATCGCCTCATCCACGACTTCCACGCCGATGACTTCAGCGGCCTTTTTCGAGGCGACCAGACCAATCGTGCCGATTCCACAATAAGCGTCTAGAACACGTTCTTTGCCGGTTAATTGGGCCTTCTCGATGGCAAGGTTATAAAGTCTTTCGGTTTGCGTCGGATTGATTTGATAAAAGGAACGACTTGAGATTTGAAACTTGATTCCGCATAAGGTATCGGTGATGAAGCCTTTACCCATGAGGATGTTTTCTTTGGTGCCTAAAATGACATTGGTATCCCGCGGATTAATGTTTTGCACGATGGTTGTGATTTCGGGACATTCCTTATGGAGTTCTTTGGTAAAGTTACCTCTTCCGGGAAAGGAGTCGACATTGGTGACGAGGACCACCATGATCTCGGGAGTGTAATAAGAAGCACGGATCAAAATATGGCGAAGAATTCCGGTACGGGCATCTTCATCATAGGGTGCAACCCGGATTTCTTTCATCAGCCGTTTGATGGTCGTTAAAATCTTCGAAGCTTTTTCGTTTTCGATATAGCATTTATCAATCGGGACGATATCATGTGACTTGGCTTTATAGAATCCGGAGATGATTCTCTTTTGTTTGTCGAATCCTAAAGGCATTTGTGTTTTATTACGATAGTAATAGGGTTGTTCCATGCCTAAGACATCATCGACTTTGACCGACATTCCGCCGAGACGCCGGAAGGCTTCTTCAACTTTCTTTTTCTTGAAGTCCAGTTGGGCGGAATACTTGAGTTGTTGGAAGCAGCATCCCCCACAGGCCGTGGCCACAGGGCATAACGGAGTGATCCGGTCCGGAGAAAGCTTGGTAAGTTTAACAATTCTACCCCACGAAACATCTTTGGTTTGGTAGGTAATCGCAAACTCGCCTTCCTCGCCTAAAAGTAAGCCGTTGACGAAAAGAGGCTTGCCGTCAATTTTGACAACGCCTTGTCCGTCATGGGAATAGTCGATGCATTTCCCGGTTACTTTGATATCGAGGGGTTTATTGGCCATGTTATTTCTTTTGCATCAAATCGTAAATCCACGGGACTTCCACTAAGGGATCAAGTCTCGGGAATAAGGGTTGACCTTTGCTGACTTTGCATCCACCGATGATGCCGAAGGTTTTGACGTTGGGATAGCTTTGCAGTTCTTCACTGACACCGAGTTGGGCAAATAACGCTTTCGGAGCGTGCACCAACACGGGTTGCAACAAGACGCCGGCGATATAAAGGGCGCTGGCGAGATGGCACATCACACTTTCAAGTTCGGCTCTCTTTAAAGGATCTTTAGCTAACGCCCA
>CAZKHP010000146.1:0-2535 GCA_964552695.1 uncultured Staphylococcaceae bacterium
TGGCGCTCATCATCGGCAGTGGTGTCCAACACCTCTCCGCGATCGATATCGGAAACGATTTGTTAACCGAGTTCAAAGGTCTTCACGGACTCGTCGGCGTGAGCTATCAAAACTTACTCAAACAAAAGGGTTTAAAGCAAGGAAACGCACTCCGTTTACTCGCCGCTTTTGAACTCGTCAAACGGATGGAAAAAGCAACCTCGGAATGCGGTGGTGTTTTCCACTCGGCATCGGAGATTTTCCAAAAGTACAAGACGGATTTTTCCAGCGCTCCGCAAGAGATGCTTCTAGTCATCATGATGAACCGTCAAAACCGGGTTCTCAAAGAAGAGATCATTTATCGCGGTTCGGTGTCCTCTATGATGGTGTCTTCCCGTGAGATTTTCGTACGCCTTTTCGTTAACGAAACCGTCCGCTTTGTTTTGGTCCATAATCACCCCGGTGGTTTTTGTGAGCCATCCAAGGAAGATATCGCTGCGACCATCAGCCTCAAAAAGGAAGCCACCAAACTCGGACTTCACCTCATCGATCACATCGTGATAGCCAATCACGACTATTATTCGATGGCCGAACACAAACTGCTCTAAAAATGGTAGAATGAAGTGCTCTTTTAGGGAAAATTTGCCCCGAAAGAAATAAAAATTGACTATGTAAATAACATATGTTATATTACATGCGTTGTCGCCTCACAAGCTGCAACCGCCTAAACCAGGTACCTAACAAATCTAGCGATTGACCTCGATAGCGAGTCTAAGTGAAATCTAAACAGGAGGTGCACTATGTACGCAATCATCGAAACCGGCGGAAAACAAATCAAAGTGGAGGTCGGCCAAAAAATCTATGTTGAAAAACTAGAAGCTAAGGCTGGCGAAAAATTCACATTTGATAAAGTTCTCCTCGTTAGCGGCGCGACCGCTAAAGTCGGAGCTCCTTACGTCACTGGCGCGACAGTCGTCGCCCAAGTCGAAAAGCAAGGACTCAGCCGCAAGATTCGGGTATTCAAATACCGGAACAAGACCAATGAACGCAAGACGATTGGCCATCGCCAACCGTATACATGCTTGGTCATCGAAGCTATCAACGGATAAGACCATGATCAAGGTTACGTTTGTCTCGCAAAAAGAAGCCTTTGTTTCTCTCACGGTGGAAGGGCATGCCCAATACGCCAAAAAGGGTGAAGACCTCGTTTGCGCCGGCGTCAGCGCCGTCAGCATCGGCGGACTCAACGCGCTTGAGAATCCCGACGCCTTCGACATTGAAGTCACGGATGCCTTGATCACTGTTAAAGCAAAAACTTCTATTTCCAATCATGACGCGATCGTTCTCCACACGATCCTCGAACAACTCGAGAGCATCGAAGAGAGCTATCCCGCTTACGTCAAAGTCTCAAAATCAAACTGAAAGGATGTGGACATCGATGAAGATGTTTAAACTCGATCTACAACTCTTTGCTTCTAAGAAGGGCGTCGGTTCAACCCGTAACGGCCGTGATTCGGCCGGACGTCGTCTTGGCTGCAAAGTCGGAGATGGTCAATTCGCTACTGCGGGTTCGATTATTTACCGGCAACGCGGAACCAAAGTTTATCCCGGAAATAATACCCAAAAGGGCGGAGATGACACGATCTTCGCTACGAAAGACGGAATCGTCAAATTCGAACGTTGGGGCAAAACCCGGACGCGCGTGAGCGTCTACGAAGTCGTCGAAGCTGCCGAATAAGGCATTTAAGACCACTCATGTAGTGGTCTTTTTTTTATATCTTTTGTATAATCATAACGAAGGGTGTGATCCCAATGAAACGTGTTTCCATCGTCGTCCCGATGTACAACGAAGAAGAGATGATTCCCGTCTTTTTTTCCACCATCGACCAAGTCATCGCCGGACTGCCGAACTATGAATTTGAACTCGTCGTCGTCAACGACGGCAGCAAAGATAAGACTCTAAGTCTTCTTTTAGAAGCGCAAAAAAGCCATCCCCATTTGGTGGTGGTCGCGCTTTCGCGTAACTTCGGCCATGAACCCGCCGTCTGTGCCGGCTTAAAGACCGCTACCGGAGACGCCATCATCCCGATGGACGCCGACTTACAAGATCCGCCTGAAATCATCGGCAAGTTGCTCGAAAAATTCGAAGAAGGGTATGAAGTCGTCAATGCCCGGAGAGCTTCCCGCAAAGAAGACTCCTTCATGAAACGTTATACCGCCGGCAAATTCTATGAGCTCTGCGGCAAACTTTCGGGCAAAATCAGAGTGCCCGCCAACGTCGGCCATTTCCGTTTGATTTCCCGTCGCGTTTGCGATGAAGTGAATGCGTTAACCGAAAAGAACCGTGTCTTCCGCGTTCAAGTCCCGTATGTGGGGCATAAGACGACCGAAGTCTTGTTCAACCGCGCCGCGAGAGCCAAAGGCAAAACCCATTACAATTACAAATCCATGTTCAAGCTCGCGTTCGATGCCATCGTGGCCTCGAGCGTCGAACCCTTGGGATGGCCCTTAAAATGGACGATTCTGTCGGCCATTAAAACCGGAATCTCGGTGGTC
>CAZKHP010000146.1:2545-2849 GCA_964552695.1 uncultured Staphylococcaceae bacterium
ACCGGTGTCTTTACCGGTATTTCCCTCCTCGCCTTTGGCATTTGGCTCATCATCAATGTGTTCTTTGGCTTTGGCACGTTCCTCCTTGCCGTCTTGGCGCTCTATGGCGTCTATCTCGCCCGTATTACCCTTGAAACTCAAAACCGTCCGTTCGTGATTATCGATAAAGTCTATTCTGCCGGAGGCCACTAAGCATGTTCATTGATCGCGCAAAAGTCGAAGTCCGCGCCGGAAACGGTGGCAACGGTGCCATCGCCTTCCTCACGGAGAAATATGTTGCCCGCGGAGGTCCTGCGGGAGGTAA
>CAZKHP010000147.1:0-2816 GCA_964552695.1 uncultured Staphylococcaceae bacterium
CCTTTATGCCAAATGGACTGCGCAATCCACTTCACGGACCGATGGTGTCTATGTGCTCGTCAACGACCTTTGGGCCGCAGATAATGCCACCTTTGAACTCTATTATTCCGTGCTTCCCAGTGGGGGCGTCCAAACCAAAACAGGCGTTGCCACCGGTGTAACTAATGAATATTTCTTTGAACAAATCTTAGGCTCCGGCCCCGTCATTTTAAGACGGAAAGTCAACGGCTCTCAAGTCGCCCAAATCTATAACATCGCGACATGGGCTTCCTCGGGCCATGATTACCGGGATTTTGGAACGGGATGGAACCGCATCACGCTTGCGAGTAGTCTTGCCGGGAATGTCGCCAACCAAGCGGCATCCAGTGCCGTGCTCACCCTTGAATTGCGCCCCAATGTTCCCGTTTCCGGGGCACCAATCGTGCCCACTTTATGCAGACGTCAGGAGGGTTTCAGTTATGCGTTCAAATAAATTATTGGTGGTCACATTGGTGATGTCGGCCACACTGTTCAGTTGTGTTGGGCCGACGCTTAGCAGTTCAATGTCCTCCGAAGGGGGGAGCTCCTCATCCAGCGAAGGCACATCTCAAAATCCGTTTGTGGCGAAATACACGATTTCCTTTTACCCTAATGGCGGAAGCCAGGTTGAGGAGGTTGTTGCTACCGCGGGAACATCCCTTTCCGAACCCACCGAGCCCATCCGCGCGGGATACGAATTCGGCGGCTGGTATGAAGATTTCGGGGTTTGGAAAACTCCCTTTGCCTTCGATACAATGCCTGAACGCAATGTGGTTTTATACGCGAAGTGGGCGGACCTTGGCAGTGAAGCCATTTTAGCGTATCGTGCCCAATTGGCGGAGTTAAGTCAACCGAATCATTTATACATCCATTACCGACGCTTCGAACAAACCTCGCTTGACTATGCCGGATGGGACATTTGGCTGTGGCCGGAAAATTCCACCGGGCGGATGGTTGATTTTGTCAAAGAAGACGATCAAACCGTCACCTTCGATGAATTCGGAGGGGCTTACATCGATATCGATTTGGCCACAATTTATACGGATGGTGGACACGACGGTCACGGAAATAAGGACACCGAAACAGTGAACTTCATGCCCGAAGGCGTTCTTGTTGATCGCATCGGTTTCTTGATTACCTTCAAGTCCTCTCGCACCAGCGGTACTCATTGGATTTCCGATGGCGGAGACAAATTCTTCTCGACCGCAGAGGCTTTGGAAAACGGTTTTAACGGCTCACTTCATGTCTTTGTGGTTCAAGAAAACGTCAAAGACTTTACGTATGCCTATGGAGGGGAAGTCTATGAAAACCCCTATATGGACGATGACGGAAGCAATGTTTCTGCCCAATACAGCGATGTTGATTCCTCAGGCGTTTCGATGGATATCGCACCGACCAGTGAAGAACTCTATGATTTAGGGGTTGGTTACCAGGTTTTCGTTTCCTCGTTTGCCGACTCCGATGGCAACGGCATGGGGGACATCCGCGGAATAACCGAAAACCTTGACTATTTCGAGCAACTTAACGTCGAAGTGCTTTGGTTAACTCCCATCCAACTCTCGGACAGTTATCATGGCTATGACATTATCGACTACCGCAAAGTGGATACCAAATTCGGCTCAAAGGTCTCGCCCCATGCCGTTGACGGAAAAGTGACTTTTAAAAGCTCAATGCTTGATTATATTGATTTGCTGCAAGAAGCTAAAAACCGTGATATGCGCGTGATCATGGATTTGGTCGTCAACCACACCTCCATTAACAATGTTCTCTTCCAAGAATCGCTCAGTTTGAACGCCGATTATCGTGCCTACTACCATTGGCGAAACCACAACCAAGAAACGCTCAACACGTTTTGGCATCCCTATTCAACTTATGATTACTCCTACTATGGCAAGTTTGCCGCTTCAATGCCGGAACTAAACTATGATTACCAAGCCACGCGTGATGTGATGGTGGACATCATGGATTATTGGTCAACTTTGGGTGTCAGCGGCTATCGTATTGATGCGGTCAAACACGTTTACATGGCTGAAGAAGTGACCCCAGAACCCGGAGACGTCATTATCAAAGATGGCGGAAGCTCGGTCAATTACGATTCCAACCTGACTAAAAATCTCAACTTCTTTCGCGAACTCAACGGAAGGTTGAAACAAAAACATCCTGAATCCTTTATCGTCGGGGAAAATTTCGACGGTCATGCCTATCGCGTCGCGCCTTATTATGAAGGGCTCGATTCGATGCTGAACTTCTATATGTATTACAATTTGATGCAAGCCGCGGCAAACGGCGATCGTCAGCCGACCTACCGAGTGGCGGCAAACGTTTCGGGCGCTTATATCCCCGACGGTGGCAACAACTTTGTTCCCAATGTTCAAAGCGATCCCAACAATCCCGATACCAAGGTTAACGTGCCCTTTGGAGGGGCTTGGAATTATGGAGGCGTGAGTGCCGCTTTCAATCGCTACCGATCCAACGACGGCCAATTGGAAACGCACGCCGTCGATGGTTTATTTACCTCCAATCACGATCTTATCCGCCCATTGAATAAAATCACGGGTACTCTGACCGGGTCGGGCGATATCAGCACCCGTGGAACGATCACTTCCGTCAACGCCGCCCATGCCACGGAAATGGCCTTGACCACAGGTGCCGCCGTCCTTTTGATGCCTGGATTATCTTGGATTTACTACGGCGATGAGTTGGGAATGTCCGGAAACCTTCCTTCAGGGCAGGGTGAAACGACACCCAATGCCGATCGCTTTTCACGGCAACCCTTTAAATGGGACCTCGCTGGAACC
>CAZKHP010000148.1:0-2811 GCA_964552695.1 uncultured Staphylococcaceae bacterium
AACTCGCTACCTCCTCCATGCCATGGAGGCGCTCTCCCAGATGAGCTACAGCCCCGAAACGAACCTATGGGAAAATCGTTCGCTTCTAAATGATATTAAATCAATCTTTGATTGTCAATGAAATTTTACGCTTCGCGTCCCGAGGAAGACACTTTTTTCCCTCGCACAAATTTGAGCACTGCCCAAACAAAAATCGAACCTAAGGAATTGCCCGCGGTCATCACCAATAACGAGAGCAGCACTTTCCAAAAATCCGTTCCCCAAGCATTGGCGAATGCGTAGAAAAACATATCGGCGACGACGTGTTCAAAACCCGAAGCCACGAAACTGCCGATAGCTAAGATCACCACGGCGAATTTGACAAACGGACTTTCAAACTTTTTATACCCATCCACCGCTAAGAAGACCAGCATCCCGCAGAAGATCGCTAAAACAAATAAAGAAAGGTAGGAATCATTGAGTCGGGCATCCGACAAGGCCACACCGGCTTGGTAAAACGATCCTAAGCCCGAACGGGTCAACCGAAGCAGATAACCGCTTCCGGTGGCGCCAATCAGGTTACCGATCCAGATGACCAGTAAATCCAATAGGAAAGAAGGCTTTTTTTCAAATACATAGCCGATTTGTCCGGTATATAAGGCGGTCCCGGTTACTAGAATCAGAATCAAGGCCACCGAGAAAAAGAAACTTCCGATAAAACGGGCATCATTGGCAACCGCACCAATAAAGACGGAACAGCCGATGCAAAGCATCAGACCTGCGAAAATCGCGCTGATCAACAGTTTGATATAGTTCATGGCAACAACCTCTATGCCGAAAATTATACGTTCTAGAGGGAGAAGTTTCAACCGTCCATAAAAAAACTCCTACTATGTAGGAGTCTTTTGTGGTTTACTTCTTTTCTTCTTCGGGTTCGATTTCAACGGTTTTTCCGTCTTTGGTGACTTTGAAGGATTTAACCTTTTTGCCATTGATTTCGATATTGAAGTCTTTTCCGTCTTCGTCTTTATCATCATCATCGTCGTCGTCATCGTCATCGTCTTTGCTGGAGCAAGTGAATTCTTCATCTTTCAGCCAGAGACGTTCAATCGGTTTGAAGATGACATAGAAGAGCGGGATGGTGAGGAATAAAGCCCACCACGGATGCCATTCGCCGACCCATACAAAGCCAATCATCAAGTAAGCGATGACCACCACGATAGGGAAAGCAAATTTGGTAATCTTTTTGGAAATGAAGCAATCAAAGATGGATGAGAAGACAGGGATGGTAAGGAATAGAATCCAGAACGGATGCCACAGGTGCGTGAAGACACCAATAAATACGTACGCGACCGCGACTGCAAGCGAGTAGATTCCGGTGAGCACTTCGCGAAGGCGAACGGCTTTGGAATCTTTGCGGTCATCGATATGGATTCCTCCCGGACCGATGTGGACGTTGTTGTCTTTGTCGGTCACATGGATCCCACCGATGCCAATGTGGACTTCTTCTTTATCGTCCACGACATGGATGCCGCTGGGGCCGATGGTCACTTTGGATTTCTTCTTGGCTTCTTCACCGGCTTGCGCTTCTTCTTGGGCCTTTTCAGCGGTTCCGGCTTCATCAATGATATCTTCCACGGTTTTATCGGTTTCGAGAAGTTCGTCGAGCGAGACACCGTATAATTTGGCGAGGCAAATCAGGTTATCGGTATCGGGCGACGCTTCCGCGCGCTCCCATTTACTAACCGCTTGACGCGAGAGACCCAGTTTCGCGGCTAACTCTTCTTGGGACAATCCTTTTTTCTTTCTTAATTCGACGAGGCGATTGGCGATTTCGATGTTCATAAGTTTTCTCCTTTTGTTTACGTCCACATTGTAGGGGAGAGCGTCGGTTGCATGCTACCAAGTCTACTTTTCAAATGGCCCGGAAAGCCGCAACTATTGGTTGCTATCTTCAATTTTACCACAAAAATTGCAATTTTTTGGTGTTTTTTGATAAAAATAAAAGGCAATAAACCTTGCCTTCAATCTTGGCGCGCCCGGACCGATTCGAACGGTCGACTTCCACCTTAGGAGGGTGATACTCTATCCGGACTGAGTTACGGGCGCACGCTTACTATTATACATTCCTTGAATCTTTTGAAAACGGGAAATTGGATCCAATGGAACGTTGAATAAGCGCCCGAATCAGACGGACCATCTTCGGATCGGCCGGAAAAAGATGGACTAAAAAATCAAGAATCGCTTGAGCGGACTCCGGCGTACGGTGATACCCCTGGCTCATCCATGGGATATCTTTAGCAAAAAGCTCGTTTCTTTGTTCGAATCTCCGTTCGGGATTAAAAACATCCATGTAGGGCTCGTTACTCGGATACTTTTGGGCAATCAGGGCAAGAAGCGAATGAAGGGCATAGTTTTGTACGAAAGAGAAGGCGGAGAGTTTTTCTCCGCGGATGTATCGTCCCATTCCGACATAAAGGTTGGTGAGGACCTCACCGACCAAAAAGCTTTGATCGGCCACTAAAAAATCGGGACGTGTTTTGGGACTTGAGGCGTTTTCTTCGAATCCGGGGGCTTTCCAAAGGAACCTTCCTTCGGAATAGAGGGCATGGGCGAACTCTTCTTCGGTAAAGATGGCAAATTCGCACAGGATGCCATCTTCAAAAACGAATTTCAAACCGTCTTTGGTGTTTTGAAAATAGAACGCCGCAGGACACACGTTCGTCAGCCAATCGACATGTTCGATGAAGCGGGCCTTTTTATCGCTTTTGCAAATGACGAAGAAATCAAGGTCCGAGAACTCGTCGAGACGGCCGGTTTCTTTGCCGATGG
>CAZKHP010000149.1:0-2783 GCA_964552695.1 uncultured Staphylococcaceae bacterium
CCGTTGGGATATATGCTCGGTGATAAAGGCATTATCGGCAACCCGCAAACGACGTGTGATACGATTGCCGCCGCCGAAGGCTATTTGCTTGCTAATTATGACAAAAGCTTAAGGACACCCGTGTTAACCTTTTTCAGTCAGGACCAATACCAAATTTCTCTATATTTTGCCATCGAGAATGGGCAAAACCATTGTTTCTATGTCATCGTGACCGAACAAGACGATCCCCATTTGACCTTTATCAATCCCACCATATTCCCCCTTGACCATACAACTTCGAAAGCATTTGGTTCGTTTGTCATTGATTCTAATGAGCTGACTTCTTTCCACATGGATTTGAAAGAAGCTTCAACTTGGATTGCTCATTGGGATTTCGCCTTCGATATTCCTGCTTATTTAGACTACATTTAAAACGCTTTTTAATATAAAAAAATATTTTTCATTATTTTCGAGTGTTTTTGACATTCTCAACCGTATTATCCAATGAAGGGTCTAGAAAAGACCGAAAAGGAAAATTGAAATGAAAAAGCTCATTATCTCTCTCATTGTTCCCACCGTCATGGGGGTCGTCGCGCTGACCAACTATAATTACCATCGCAAAAATGAAGTGTTTGTTGAAGCAAGCGGAAACAAGGGTATCGAAGTCGAAAAAGCCCGTTCGCCGCGTATGTATCGGGCCAACAGCGACTTGACCGACTATTCCGTCGCCGTCCGCTTTGACTATGACTCGTATGAAGCCGATAGCGATGCCATCGAGGATGGCGAACGTACTGAAGTCATTACCGAATCCGCCCAATACCACTATGGCAAGAATAAGCAATATGCGACCAGCGTTGATTTGGCTTACGACAGCGTGCTCGTCAGCAAATACAGCCCGTTGGTGGTTTACTCACTCAACGATACGACACTCGAAGATGTCTTAGTCAAAGTCAATCAATTGGCCTACACCTCCAAAATATATGACATTCACGTGTATGAATCGTCGCTTTATGAAGGAAAAATAGATGATGGCTATCTCAATGGGAGTAATGATACTGCGACGCCTACCGTGATTGTTGGCGGAAGCGGCGGAGGTACAACCACCGATTATCGAAATATTCCTTATGATAACTTTCCGAATGGAACTTTATATAAAGGTACCGGAATCAAGATTGGCATACTTGATATTGGCCTATTTGATGTGAATCATGATAATTTTGCCAACAAAGTGGTCGAGGTTGTGAATGATACGAACACTGCAAACAACACGGGTGTTAATGCTATGCATCCGACTTGGATCGGTTCGATCATGGCTGGAAAATACGGAATCGCTTCCAGCGCCAGTTTGTATTTTGCTGACATGAACGGTACCGATAAATATCAAGCGATAGAACACCTCATCGACGTGGGATGTGATTTGGTCAATATTAGTGCCACAATTGGTATTGTGACGGGTGGTTCTTATAACACGGATATCGAGTATTATTTCGACTATCTTTATACTTCGACAAAGGTCGTTATGGTGGCGGCTTCCGGAAACTCTTTGAATGAATACTTAGCAGGCGGTTACGTTGGTTTGCCAGCCCTGTGTACCAACGTTATTTCGGTTGGGTCCGTCAATCAAAATGGAGATCCTTCGCATTTCTCGAGTTATAAATCGATGAACGACGTACGCAACAAACCTAATTTAGTGGCCATGGGAGATTCGCGTGTTGTTCCAGGATTTTGGTCAATGCTCGGAACGAGTTTGAGTGCCCCGGCCGTGACGGGTGCCTTAGCCCTTTTGTTCCAAAAAAGAGGCGTCCTTGATATGCCTACGGCATTGTCTTTGTTAGAAACCTCGGCAAATAACGCCATTGTTAGTAAGGATACGGAAGTCATCGATATCCTTGCTTACAGTTCAGATTATGGAATGTTTTTACCGACAGGAGAAACCGTCACTTGCACCAACAATGAAGTGGCGGGTTCGGGATTCTTTGAACGCTCCGGTGCTGGCGCCCTCGACATCGCAAAACTCTTGACGATTTCCAGCAATTTTACACCGTCAGCCTTAACCATGACATCGACGGATTATATTACGCTTCTCAGTGGTATTTATCTGACGGTCGGACAAACTTTGACGGCTGCTCTTTCTTGGGAACGGACCGGACGAAAGATTGAAAAAAAATTCCTAGGAATTGTTTATGACACAATCTATACACACGATGCTCTTGCAAACTTAGATTTGGCCATCGTCTCTTCTTCTGGATCAGTTTGGAAAACCAGTTGTTCGGCCTCAAACTCTGAAATGATGCGCTTCTCTGCTTCTTCGGAGGGTTATTATACGATTAAAGTAAAACCGGTTTCAAACTATTCTTCGGTTTCTTCCGTCAATTACGCGTATAGGGTGGTGTAATCATGTGCAAACCAGATAAAAACAAAGTCAAACTGTTAACCGCCATCCGCATTCTTGCCATTTTCTCTGCTATTTGGAGTCTTATGTTTGTCACGGATTCCGTACAAAAAATATTGGATAAACAACCCGTCTTTACGGTCATGATTGATAATGGCGAGCACAGCCGTCATTCCACCTATCTCGGTTTATTTTATCTTGTCTTCGTTTATGAGGATCCTGTCAGTTGCCCGGCCATTGAAGGATATGTCTGCAAAAATGAAACCGAAACCCATGTTGAGATACGGCCTTGGTTTTATCATGGACTTTAGGATTCAACTAATATGAAGAAAAGATTATCAAAAGGAAAAATCGCACTTATCGTCGTTGGCGCTTTGGCTTTTCTTTGGGGGGCCACGCTTTCAACTGATGT
>CAZKHP010000150.1:0-1395 GCA_964552695.1 uncultured Staphylococcaceae bacterium
AAAGAAAAGAAAATCGGGGAATGACCCCGATTTTTTAATTGTTATGATAGAGCGAATAGATATAGTTTTTACTGACTTTCAGAACGACGCTTGCTTGTCGGATGGCATCTTTGGTGGATATTCCGACATCGGTGAGCGATTTGACGAATTTTAAGATTTTTTCATCATCGACGATGGCGGATTGTTCATCATCGTTACCTTCCACCACAATGACCATCTCCCCTTTTAAGGACTCGGGATCGATCATGGCGAGTTCTTCGAGATTACCGCGAATGAATTCCTCGTGTTTTTTGGTCAGCTCGCGGGCAATGCAAGCACGGCGGTCACCGAAGACTTCAGCCATGGCTTTTAAGGTCTTCTGAATACGATGCGGGGCTTCATAGAAAATCAATGTTTCCTTTTTGGTAAAAAGTTCTTGGAGTTGGTTTTTACGAACCGAATCTTTGCTTTCGAGAAATCCGTGAAAGTAGAAATGATCGGAGGGTAAGCCTGAGCCTGCCAGAGCATTTAAAAGAGCACTTGGACCGGAAATGACAGAGATTTTGATACCGTGCTCTAGGGCTGCTTTCACTAAACGGGTCCCCGGATCGGAGATGCACGGATAACCCGCATCGCTTACATACGCCACGGAATGACCGTTTTCAAGAAGGGCGATGATTTTAGAAGCGGCTTCTTCTTCATTATGTTCATGGCAAGAAATAAATGGCTTATGAATATTGAAGTGGTTGAGCAAAAGGCCACTGTTCCGCGTATCTTCGGCAGCGACATATTCCACGTCGTTAAGAATTTCTAAAGCACGCGGAGTCATTTCCGCTAAGTTGCCAATGGGAGTTCCAACCAAATAAAGAATGGCACCTGTGCCTTCGAAATTGAGCTCGCGCTTCATTCCTCAATCACTTCTTCTTTATCTTCTTTGACTTCCTGCTTTGCGAAAGCCGGGCCAAGCAGTTTCTTCACTTCTTCCAAAGGAAGAAAATGAACATTATTGGGGTTTTCGAGTTTGACGATTCGGGTTAACACATTCATTGAAGTAATCCGATATTGTTCGCCTTCATACATTAAACGCAAACCGACTTTGGGAAAATCTTTACGAAGCTCGGTATAAGCATCATCTTCATATTTCAAACAGCAAATAAGTTTACCGCAGTGGCCGCTTAATTTGGGAATATTCAAGGAAAGCAGTTGGTTTTTGGCGCGGCTGATCGAGATGCCGTCGAACTCATTTAAAAAGGAAGAACAGCATAGCGGAAGACCGCAAATACCAATTCCACCGACAAGTTTAGCTTTATCGCGTGTCCCGATTTGGCGTAACTCAATACGCATGTGAAGGTGCCCTGCCAAGATTTTGAGCAGTTCACGGAAATCGACGCGGTCATCGGCAAGGTACGAGAAAAT
>CAZKHP010000150.1:1495-2675 GCA_964552695.1 uncultured Staphylococcaceae bacterium
GTCAAAGCATATATCACGTGATCTAAAAGTAACGGGATATTTAGGTTGAGGTCGAGTTGTCCCCGTGCGGTCATGATATCCAGAAGGCTTTTTTCCTTGTGAGGTAATTTTTGGGATAACTCAGTTAATATACTACCATAACTTCTTAAAGTTATGTTTCCGCCATAGGTAATGTTAATGATATCTCGGAACACTTGAGCCAACATATCAAGGTAAAAACGGGCACTTTCTTTCGTTTTCAAAAGAGGAATAATGGTTTGTTGGCTGACAAAAACGGCTTCTTCAGTATTTTTCCGCAAAGCCTCTAAGAGGTCCTTAAGGGCTTCTTTCGCTTGTTGGAAATCCTCATCGCCAGAACGGGCCAAAATCGAGGCTCCATCATTAAAAAAGTAACTCAGCATTTCGGCGTCGTCTTGAGCTACGCCCAAATCGATGGCTTCGGCAATGACTTTGACTTGGTCGTTTAATTTCAGCCGGATGGTCTGGGTTCTTGAAACAATGGTTGGAAGGACTTTGGCTTCGTTTTCGGTAGTAAGGAAAGCATAAATGTCACGGCCTGGTTCTTCCAAAAATTTAAGCAAAGAATTAACAGCTTCGGTTGTCATGTTTTCGACCAAATGAAGGACATAGATCATTTTTCCTTTGGTCTCAAGAGCCGTTTTATCGAAATTTTCTTCTACCGACTGAACATCTTCTTTTTTGATGGTTTTCTCGCTTCCGTCAAAAATCATAAAGTCGGGATAATTTCCATCATCGATTCTTAGGCAGGTCATGCATTCGCCGCATGCCAGGGGTTGAGGATTATCGCAAACAAGAGATTTTCCTAAATGGATAGCAACTGCCAATAATGGTGTTCCGGGTTCACCCGAAAGAAGATAAGCATGGCTCAACCGATTCAAGGTAAAAGCATTGCTCATCGTCTGATAAAGAGCAGGTTGATGTTCTTTGATGTAATCCCCGATTTTCACCGAGCAGCTCCAAGCCGATCGGAGATGGCCTTGAAAGCGTGTTCCACCACAACATCCAAAGGCAACGAAGCATCGATAATGACATAACGATCGGCATAACGTTTGGCTAAATCAAGGAAGGTTTGACGAACTTTTTTGTGAAATTCCATTTTCTCAAGGTCGAGACGATTGACTTCACGATTGGCGTTTTTGGCAATACGGGCAAGACCTTT
>CAZKHP010000151.1:0-2670 GCA_964552695.1 uncultured Staphylococcaceae bacterium
ACCCATGACCCCTACCACCCCAAGGTAGTGCACTACCAAGCTGTGCTACGTCCCGAATCTCTTATATTATATACAACTCGGTGCGTAAATCAACCAAAAAAACCTGAACTTGACGAGCCTAGCGAAAAACAAAAGAGCCCTTGCCGGATTACCCAGCGAAGGCTCTTTTTTTGACGTTTCTTTGTTTACTCTTTGGAGAGTTCGTGTTGGAGAAGCTTTTTGAGTGACGTCGAATCGAGGAACGGATAGAGTTCATCCACATCCAAATTGGGGTATTTACCGCCGATGTAGGCGTCAATCACGTTTCCGAGACAGCTTTCCGAGACGAAGGGAACGATATTCATCGTTACCTCACCTCCTGTTTCAAGCGAGCGGAGGAAGAGGCGGTCGCAATCCTCTTCTTCCAGAAAGGGCATGATCGCGGCCAGATCGAGACCTTCGACGCCCTTGTCGGAGGCCAGTATTTTTTCCATCAACGCATGGATATCTTCTTCATCAAGGAATGGAAGCATGCGGAGGAGTTTATGAGTCTTTGGGGAGAAGTGTTTTTCTTCGTCTTCGTCCTCGTCATCATCGTGATCATGATGATGCCCGTGACGGAAGGCGTTTGCGGCTTTATTGATCGCGGCCACATCGATCTTGGGGATCGAGATGACTTCGACGGTATCGCCGCTCTCTTCGCTTTCAGGGACTTCGATATACACGGTTTGGCCGTTGAGAATGGTTTTTTTGAGTTTCATGGCTATTGGCCTCCTTTAATAAAGTGGGTTTCGGCGGGCGTAAGGTTCGCGAGTAAGCGGGGAATGGAACAGGATATTTTCTTTTCTTTGATGGCTTTGAGGATAATCCATCGCTCGTTCTCGGTGAACTGTGGGAAGACTTTCGGTAGGTCCACGCTTAGCTTTCCTGTGAGAAGGGCATTGATGACGACGTTTCGCGGTTGACCTTTGAATAGATCGCCGGGGTCGAGCGTGCGGCTTTCCGTTTCATTGAGACAGAGCAGTTCTTCGAAGGAGACATCGAAGCTTTTGGCGAGAAGCAAGACGACATCGATGGATGGGACGGATCCGTTTTCCCATTTCGACAGTGCCTGCCTGGTCACATAAAGCTTTTCGGCGAGCTCTTCCTGAGAGAGGCCTTTTTGTTTTCGTAGACTGGCGATCTTATTGCCCACTTTGACAAAATCAATCATGCTGGCGACCTCCTCACACCTATATTTTGAAGCAAAACCAGAAATTGTCACGCAACAGTTCGTTGCAGTTGTATAAGCACGGTTGCAAGGACCGACACCTGTGGGTTGAACCCGCTGTGACACCCAAAGTCACCTTTTCCTCGAAATAAGCACCTCCAAAGAAAATGGAGCTCATCTATGGAGTGTGGGTCCTAAATGGAGTAAAATAATGGTTCGAGGTGATGTTATGGACAGCAAGAAAATCGTCGTCAAGGGAGCCAGAGAAAATAACCTAAAAAACATTGATTTGGAACTTCCCAAAGACCAACTCATCGTTTTTACCGGACTTTCGGGTTCCGGCAAAACGACCTTAGCGTTCGACACCATCTACGCTGAAGGTCAACGCCGCTATGTCGAATCCTTGTCGAGCTATGCTCGTCAGTTTTTGGATAACGTCGATAAACCCGACGTCGACAGCATCGAAGGCTTGTCTCCGGCCATCTCCATCGACCAAAAAACCACCTCGCACAATCCGCGTTCAACCGTGGGTACCGTTACCGAGATTTATGACTTCTTAAGACTTTTATACGCCCGCATCGGCGTGCCGTATTGCCCCATCCATAACGAACCGATTGTTGCCTTTACCCCGTCACAAATGGTCACTTTCATCATGGACCATCCGTTTAACACCAAACTGCAAATCCTAGCCCCCGTCGTCAAAGGGGAAAAAGGATGGCATAAAGAAACATTAGCCAAGATCAAAAGCCAAGGCTTTGAACGGCTTCGCGTCGATGGCGCCATGGTGCGGATCGACGAAGTCGCCGAACTCGATAAAAACAAAAAGCATGACATTGACATCGTGGTCGACCGGATTGCCCTCAAAGAAGAAAACAAGAGCCGTGTTTATGATGCGGTGGTCTTAGCGCTCGACTGGGGTCATGGCTATATCACCGTGTTAGCCAACGAAGAAGAAAAACTCTACAGCGAACACCATTCCTGCAAATACTGTGGTTTCTCTGTGCCCAAACTCGAACCGCGGTTATTCTCGTTCAACGCCCCGTTAGGCTGTTGCCCGGAATGTAACGGGCTTGGCATCAAGCGCGAAGTCGATCCCGACCTCTTGATTCTCAACCCGAACTTCTCGATCAATCAAGGCGCGATTGAATACTTTAAAAACATCGTCGGTACCACCAACCTTGAATGGCAAGAATTCACCTACCTGTGCAAGGAATACAACGTTCCGTTGGATGTTCCTTACCGTAATTTGACGCCCGAACAAAAGAAAATCGTGCTTTTAGGTTCACCGAAGATGCATCGTTATACGTTGAAATCGTCTTCCGGCAACGTCAACCATCGCAATGGTTTCATTGAAGGCGTGAAAACCCGGATTGAACGGTTGTATCAAGAAACCACCAGCGAATGGATGCGCGAATATTATCTTAAGTTCATGCGCGATGTCGAATGCACGACCTGCCATGGCGCGCGGCTGAATCCTCAAG
>CAZKHP010000152.1:0-2643 GCA_964552695.1 uncultured Staphylococcaceae bacterium
GAAGCGCTTTTTTATTCATTATCGTTCTCCTTTCAAGGTTAGGCGTTTTGGACGAAGTGCAAGCTGATTGTTCCGGAATTCGTTCCTTCGGTGGCCGCATTGAAGGTTTGAGCAGTGACCGAGAAGGTCCAATCGAAGGTGGAACCGTTGTTGAACTTCAAATCGTTGGTGTAGAAATCGCGGAGACGATAATCGCTGTAACTGGTGGAAGCTCCGCCGAACTCCGCGGTGGAGAAGAGGTTGGCTTGGACGCCGAAGGAGCTGTAGTAGCCCGAACCGGTGAGACCGTTGGTACCACTGGCAAGGACGGCAGCGAGCTCTTTGCCATTGAGATTATCGCTGACGCTGACAAGCTTGTTGTCGACGATATCGCGGCTGCGGCTCTTGGTGTTGTCATGGGCGGGAATGCTTTCGCCTTCCCAAGTGCCATCCTCATTGTAGGTGGTGGCATTGGTTAATTTGCTGGTGTATTTGTAACCAGTGCTCTTGAGGGCTTTCGTTCCGTCGGAATTGGTCGTATAAGTGCCGAATTGGCAGTAATTGCGGCTATCGACATGGAAGACTTGGAGACCCGGCTTCTCATAACATCCGCCACGTCCCATCGATGAGCCATTCTTGGTCCATTCCGGATAGCCGGTGGAATCCTTTTCGTTCACGCCGGTTGGGGTGTAATACTGGAGGACGAGGTATTCGTCATAAGGCGTTTCATTCCAAGGCGAAGCGGTCGGGGTGATCACGACGCAATCGCCGGTATCGGTGAAGGAGTTGAGCGTTAAGGTAAAGTCTTTCGCCGAACCATCGATGTATTTCGGGCTGACCCAGTTGTACTGCATCTTGCTATAGGCATTGTGGTCGCCGACGTTCATATCCATCATGTCGCTGCCGCCGGCTGGGCCTTCGTTGGAGTCATAGGAATAATAGTCATTCAGGCCCATCATGTGGCCGTTTTCATGGATCATGGTATGGCAATCGATATCGGGAGTGTAATACTTGGTCCCAAGATAGTCATATCGGCTCCAGAAATAACGGTATGCGGTCGGAGTGGTCACGGACGCTTTAGTGCCGGTGCAGGAAGTGAAATTCCACCAAAGACTGCCTTTATCCGCTTTGGTATCCTCATAACTCTTATCGGTCTTATAGAGGATTTCGACGCCATCGATCCAACCATCCTTATCCAAATCGTAATCGGTGCGGTTGATTTCACCCGCGCTTTCGGCTTGGACGATTGCTTTGTTGATTAAGTCCGGGATGTCACTATCATTCATCGCGCTGGTTGTCTTGTTGTATTGATAAGGGGAGATGACTTTGCCGCCGAGATTGAGTTTGCCATAGGAAGATTTCTTGTAATAGGAAGCCAGGCTTTGCCAGCCGGTCTCGATCGCTTCGCCGAAGAAGGCGGAGTTGATGTTCTTGATTTCATCCGTGGTGAAAGTGGAAAACCCACTGAAATAGACTGGGATGACGATGATTTTCGGCGATCCGGTCGCGGGGAGTTTGCCGCCGCCAAGCGCACCCATATTGGGATAGGCTTTTTGGAAGCAAGAGGTATTGAAATTAGAAACGGTCTTATAGCCGTGTCCTTCGCTGGCAGCGATACTCGAAGCGCTGGCTACCACTTTGAAAGAAACCTTGGCGATTTTCGATTTAACGACCGCTTTGGCGGTGTAGTCGCCTTCAGGGAGAGCGTCGCCTGCGCCATAAGCGGTTCCCGTTGAATCCGCAGTGACGGAATAAGCGACGAAATTCTGATAATTCGTATAGTCAGTTGACTGACCGGTTGCATCATAATAGATGACGGTTGGCTTGCAGCCATCGAAAAAGTTCGTTCCCGCAGAGATCGAGGCGTTTTCAATTGTCATCGTCGCGGTTTTGACCAATGAAGAAGTGGCGACCGAAGAAGCGGTTTCGGACGCGCTTTGGGATGCGGGGTTGGTGCACGAAACGAGTGCAACCAAGGCGATTCCAGAGAGTAACAAGCAGTATTTTTTCTTCATGATTTTTAGCGCTTTCCTTTACCTTCAGTGATGCTACCTAAAATAAACTAATTCCGAAATACTTCAACCATTATTTAGGGGTTTAGACTTTATGAGCACAGACTCAATTGCAAGCGGAGTGTCTTTGCCTTAAACTCAAAGCCGATGGATGAACATGTAAAAACACTTTGGTGGGGATGGGGCAGTGGCTTTGTTCTTTCCATTGGCCTTTTTTGTGCCATTTTCTTCCCTATCGGCCATTATTCTTTCCAAGGGGCGAGCGACGCCTTGTTTGCCTCAGGCATGATTTTGCTTTTCTCTCCGGCGCTCGTTCTTATCGCTCGTACCGGTGTTTTCGATGTCTTGGCCTATAGTTTTTATCGGCTGGCGGAATCTTTCAAAGCCGGCGGGGAAAAACGCTACGACACCGCTTATGACTACAAAGAAAACCGGAAACAAAAGCGTTCACTCTCAAGGCCATTTTTGTTGCCTTATTTTGTTTGTGCTGCAGTTTTACTCCTTGCTGCTTTAACCTTTCTCATTCTAGCAAATCGTTGAAAATGCATGAAAGCGTTTCCATCATTTTCCGCGCCAGTGCTTTTTTATGAGCAAGCACTTAATTAATGATTGACATTTCCGCATGAGAGTGTTTATTTAATGGACACGGGTA
>CAZKHP010000153.1:0-2640 GCA_964552695.1 uncultured Staphylococcaceae bacterium
AGGACGTTGGAGGAGTTTTTCATCAACCCAACAAGCGTATCGGCCAAAACACGGACTTTGACTTTGTTCCGTTTTTCTTGAGCTTCGGTTTTTCCACCATAGAAGGCAAGGTCTTCACCGAACCGGCTGACGACGACTTGGTCACCACCACGCGACATGGCAATGTCGATGGCGTTGGTGGCTAATTCGTTGAGGCGGACGATATCTTGGATGTTGTGCGCAAAGCCCATCGATAGAGTAAGCGGGGTTTCGTTGTTGCTGCCGAGAACACGGACACGGTCCAAGATCGAGAACCCGTCGTTTTTCATCTTGCTGAACGATTCGTAGTTACAAAGCGCGAAGTAAGCATCGTTACGGTAGCGGCGAAGCAGAATGCCGAATTGTTTGGCATATTCGAAAATGCTGTTGCGGATATTTAAGACGACGTCGTTGTTATCTTCAACGTTGATGCTGACGTCGGCATAGTTATCGATCATGATGACGCCGACAACTGGGGCTTGCGCTTGCAGGTCGTTGTAATAGTGCTCCGCGTCGGTGATGTCTTTAAAAATGTAGAGCAACGCATCCGGGAGATATTTGACTTCGTAGTTGCGGTTGTTAATCTCGACTTTGACCGTTTTATCTTCATCCCCGTCCAGCAATTCTCTTAATTTCGGTTGCCAGTCCAGGATGTTGGAGTCCAAAATGCTGATTTGACGTTGGGTCAATAAATCGTTAATCCAAAGGACGATGTTATTTTCATCCACGACGACGAGACCGATCATACCAAAGTTGTAGGCTTCTTGAACGTCGGAACCGATGATTTCGGCGGCTTTCAAGTCGGTTTTTTGGCGGATACGGGAAATATGGCGGGTGGAAAACCACACGAAAGTGACATCGACAACGGTCAATAACGTAATTCCGATGACCAGAGCATCGTTGGTAATGTATTGACGAAAGCCGAAGAGGTCTAAGGAATAGACGAGGGCTACGGCGATGATAAGTAAGAGTTGGAGGGCGATGAGTAAAATCATCCGAAGACGCATTTTACGTAGGCTTTGAATCATGAAGGTCACCTCGACTTATGTTTAATTATACATTAAAAGCCATCAATTCCATAAAAAAACGATGCCCGTTTCAAGAATGTTTGCATCGCCTTATAAAGAAAAAAGTCGCATAAATGCGACGGAGGTCTTTAGTTGAGGAACAAAACCCGTTGTTTCAGTTTAAACAGAGAGTCAAGGATGCCAAGAAACGCCATCACCGGAAAGAAGACGATTAAAGCAAGAACCGCGAGAATGAAGAAATTGGTTTTCCGTTTCTTGTTCAAGTAGACCGCCACTAAGGTTAAACCCTCGAAAGCGTAGAAAATAAGTGCGGCAAAAGAGATGTTCATGCCAATGATCAACAAGATCTTGGCGGTTCCCGTAATCGTTAGGTAATTACCTAAAAAGGCAAAGCTAGCCACGATAATGGGAATCAAAATGTAGGTCACGACACGCGGAAATTCGATGCGGAGTCCGCGGAAGATGCCGATGTCTTGGTTTTTAGCAATCCGGTTGGCCAAGAAGATGGTCACGGTATGGGAAAAGACCCCCTCTAAAATACTAACCACCGCAACCAGTGCCGGGATAAGCCCAATCATAAGGGCTTCCGCCATCGATTTGAAATGCGTACTTAAGTTGGCAAATTCTAATAATTGAAGGGCTTCGGTAACCAAGACTCGCGTGTCATCCACAATGGTGAATCCAAAGAGGAAATCTGAAAACACAACAAGCGTCAGAACGTTGATTAAAAGCGCCCCCAAAATCGAAATGACGATGCGGAGTGTTCCGGGAAAACGTTTGTTGATGAAAAAACCGTACAAAACCCCGGTAAAACAAGAGGGAACGATAAACAAAAGCCCGTGAATAGGACTATGAATCAACATAGAAAGTAAGCTAATCGAAATAGCGGGTATAATGGCTTTCTGGGGACTGTGAAGTAAGGCATATAACGCAATCGGGGCGGGAATCAGGAAAAAGAAGGTTTCTTCAAGTTCCAAACCGGTGAATTCACTGATCAACAAAATGGCCAAGATTACGGCAGTAATCATCGCGGCGTCCGTGATGTAACGAACCTTTTTCATACCGGCATCCCCCTTCCTTTGAATAAAAGCCTCTCGCGGAGAGGCTTTCCGTTGCTTTTTCATCAACTATCGGTCGATATTGCTTTTCGTCTTGTTTCAATCCGTTGATTTCGGATATTTCTTTCGATAACCATCTTACTAAAAAGCGTCGCTCATTTGAAAACAAATGCTCACAAAGACCCTGCGAGTCAATGATAGCATTCACCAACGTCTTTCTCAAACGGGGAAATAAAAAACTAGTTTTCACTTTCTTATCAAAAGTGACTTCGGGCAGTTAAGACAGCTGTATGTTTCCTAAACACTGCCTAGCCCTCTGTTTTTCCTATATACCACCCAGATGCTTTTAGAAATCAACGCCATCATCAACACTTTTTTTGAGTGGGGAATATCTAAATAAGAAAGAATCCGGTCGCCGTTTCTGGCCTCAATTTGCAAAAAAATGTGCGTTTGTTACTATGGAATTAATTAATGCAATTCATTGGTTTTACTGTTTGGGCCACACCGTGCAATCCATTATTTCCAAAAAATGAAGG
>CAZKHP010000154.1:0-2616 GCA_964552695.1 uncultured Staphylococcaceae bacterium
TGTCCATGATGGATATGAATTGTGAACACTCTTATTATACAAGGCAACATTCTAAAGAAGAATTTTGATTTCGTTATCGGATGATAAATGCAACGCCGTATTTTGCTTTTCCGTGCCTTTCCACGTTTTTACTAAATAGTTGGTTTAATGCAAGGTACCCCCCTTTTTATACACTGTGCCGGTTTTTACTAGGATATCGCTTGCATCGGTGGTTTATTTTATGTATTAATAGGACGTCCCAAGGAGAGATTCAAAGAATGACTAAGTTTAAAATTGTCGTGGATAGCGCCAGCGACCTCACGAATGACTACCTAAAAAATACCGACATCGGCTTCGAAGTTTGCCCGCTCACGATCACCGTCGGCGGCGTGGAATTCGTCGATGACGATGCCTTGAAGCTGGAAGCCTTGATGAGCTCGTTGAAAAACAGCAACGTCAAGACTTCTTCGTCCTGCCCCTCGCCGGGTGTCTTCCTCAATGCCTACGAAGGCGCCGAATACGTCTTCTGCGTCACCTTGTCGTCCAAACTGAGCGGTTCCTTCAATTCTGCGTTTCTGGCATCCACGATGGCCAATAACAAGGTTCACGTGATTGACTCCAAACTCGTCAGCGGCGCGGAACGCTTGATCGTCGACCAATTGGTGGGCTTTATCCAAGAAGGTCTATCCTACGAAGAAATCGTCACCGCGATCGATAAGAAAGTCAAAGACCAAAAACTCTTGTTCGTGCTTCAAAAGTTCGATAACTTGGTCCGCAACGGACGGATGAGCAAGATTGCCAAAAGCATTGCCACATTCCTCAATATCAAACCGTTGTGTTCCGGAGTCGACGGCGAAATCAAAGTCCTCGCCAAAATCCGCACCCTGAAAGTGGCCTTGAATACACTGGTCGAGACGATTGGCCAAGACAAAGAGCCACTGGCCGATAAAACCTGCGTCGTGTCCCACTGTGACGATGAAAAGACGGCTTCCTTCCTCGCGGGATTGATCCGAAAGTTCTATCCTTTTAAGGAAGTCATCGTTTCCAAGATGCGCGGTCTCACTTCGTATTACGCCTTAGAAAAAGGCATCATCGTTTCTTACTAGAAGTAAAAGGACTCCGATATGGAGCCCTTTTTCTTATTTGGTATAGATTGTAGAGCCCGGAATCGGGGTTTTAAAGACGAACAATTCGAGAACCTCGGGGTGTTCGTTGCGGACATTCATTAATACGCCATAAGGAATACTGAGGATTTTTCCGCGTTCATAGACATTGGGAGGATTCTTTCCTAAGGTGATCGTGAGGGTTCCGCGAACCACGGTCATGTAGAGGTTAGCATTACTCATATGAATGGGTAAGCCTTCGCCCTGAGGCAGGACCATGTGCATTAAGTTGACGGTTTCGTCCACCACGGCTTTTTCGATGACTTTTGTTTCGCTGACGGTATAGGCATAGACTTTTTCAATCATAAGGTTGTGCTCCTTTGGGTAACCTCATCATAGCGGAGAACGTCGGTCCACACAAACGAAGTGATAATAAAACTACCACAAGGTCGGTACACCGGCAACAAACCGCCAGTAACCGGAATAGTTTTCGGAACTGTAGAGATAAACCGTATGGGAGGCGGCATTATTGAACGTATAGATATCGAGCTTAATCGCGTTCCATTGAGCCATGGTCGTGCCTTCATAGTAGATCGTGGTCAAAGAAGAACACGAATCAAAGGTAAAGTTTCCAAGGGTAGTGACTCCCACGGGAATGGTGATACTAGCCAAGCTGACACAATTATTGAAAGCATTTAAGCCGATTTCGGTGACACCGCTGGGAAGCACCAACGAAGTCAGTCCGGAACAGAAATGGAAGGCGCTCATGCCGATATAGGTCACGCCCGAAGGAATGGTGAAAGAAGTTAAACGGACACAATCAAATAAGACATAGTCTTCCATCCGCGTAATGCCACTGGGGAAAGTCAAGGAAGTCAAGCGTTCACACATCGCAAAGGCATAAATGCCAATGGAAGTAATGCTTTCGGGAAGATTGATGGAAGCTAGATTGTTGCACCCGCTGAACGCGTTGTCGCCAAGGCTGGTAATTCCATCGGGAAGGGTCACCGAGGTAATCGTGCCGTTATATTCGAAAGCACTCTTCATGATTTGGGTGACGCCGGAAGGAACGATGACCGATTCGGTCGTAATCGTTGAACCGTCAATGAGGAACAAATCATTCAAAATGACCATTGGATTGATGGCTTGTTGGGCGGTCAGCCATCCGGTGTTGGCAAAGGCATAGGAACCGAGGGATACGACACTCGAAGGAATCGTAAAATCAGTTAAAGACGCACAATAATAGAACGCTTCTTTACCGATATGAGTAACACCGCTGGGAATGACAAGGTGGTTGATGGAATAGCATTGGTAGAACGTTTCATCCTCGATGCGGGTGATGCCACTCGGTAAGGTCAATGTGGCCAAATTGGTACAGCTGTAAAAAGCACTCTTACCGATGGTCGTGACCGTCGAAGGCATTGTAAAGGTGGCTAAGTTCCCACAGTATTGGAATGCGTATTCGCCAATATACGTGATGCCTTCGGGAAGAATGAGTGAGGTAAGGCCGGTGCAACCCGCGAATGCGCCATCG
>CAZKHP010000155.1:0-2590 GCA_964552695.1 uncultured Staphylococcaceae bacterium
AAACGATAGGGACGGCGTTCGGGGCCTTCTTCGTTGATCGATGTCACCGGTAAACCGTTATATTGATTCCATCCGCCATAAACATCTTTGTCGGAATTGAAGATTTCTTCATACGTACCGGCGCGTGTGAGGCCGATATCGTAATCATTATAATAGTTACCGGTCATGTTGAAAACGAAAATCAAATGGGAATCACCGACACGGCGTTCAAACGCAAACACGCTTTGATTGGCGTTATCGACCATTAACCAGTTAAAGTGGGCGGGATTATACTCCTCCACTTTCAGTGCATCTTCGTATTCGTAGATGCGGTTGAGGTCGCGCATCATGCGGCTGACCGAGTCGTGTTTGGGATAGGCTTTGAGGTTCCACGGAAGGCTTCTAAGCTCATTCCATTCGTCAAAACTGGCGAGTTCGTTGCCCATGAAATTGAGTTTCTTTCCGGGGTGGGCGAACTGATAGGTATAGAGGTTCCGAAGCAAGGCAAATTTTTGATCGTAATCGCCCCAGAGTTTGTTGATGATCGTGCCTTTGCCGTGCACCACTTCGTCGTGGGATAACGGAAGCAGGAAGTTTTCGCTGTAGAAATAGGCCATGCTGAAAGTCAATTTATTATGATCATAGCGTTTATAAATGGGGTCGAGCGAGTAGTATTTGAGGGTATCGTTCATCCAGCCTAAATCCCACTTATAATCGAAGCCGAGACCTCCGTATTCGAGCGGTTTGGTGACGCCTTGATAATCGCTGCTGTCTTCGGCAATCATCATGACTTCGGGATAGGCAAAATGAATCTTGCCGTTGAGGCGCTTGATGAATTCGGTGGCGCCGGTATTTTCGCCGCGGGATTTATCGCCATCCCAGAAAATGATATTGCTCACTGCATCGACGCGGATGCCGTCGAAGTGGAAGTATTCAAGAAAATAGTTGATGCCGCTCATGAGGAACGAACGGACCGGATCTTTGCCCAAATCAAATTGGGGCGAGCCCCATTGGCTGAAGGTGTTGCGCGGATCGCTGTATTCGTAGAGTTTGGATCCGTCAAAGTCGATCAGACCGAATAAATCGGAGGCAAAGTGGACCACGACATAGTCGAGAATCACGCCGATGCCGGCTTGGTGGAGACGGTCGACGAATGACATCAGTTGCATCGGGTTGCCGTAGCGGGAATCGACGCTGTAGAAACCCGTCGCTTGGTAGCCCCACGAACCGTCAAACGGATATTGCGTGATGGGCATGATTTCAATGTGGGTGTAGGCATGTTCTTTCAAATAGGGAATCAAAAAATCGGCGACTTCTTCGTAAGAAAGATTACGGCCGTCGACTTGCCCTTTCCAGGAGCCAAGGTGCATTTCGTAAATGCTCATCGCTTTATCGAAGTTGCGGCTTCTCGTCAATAAATACGGTTTATCGTGCCAAATGAAGCCTTCGACATCGAAGAGACGCGAGCAGGAATTGGGGCGATATTCACTGAAAAAGGCGTAAGGATCGGCTTTATCGACATAGTATCCCTTCGCGTTTTTGAAGTGATATTTGTAGGATTGATAGTTGGTTAACCCGGGGACGAAGAGTTCCCAAACACCCGAGATATCCACTTTGTTCATCGGGGAAGCCCCGGCCGTCCAGGAATTCCATTCGCCGATGATGCTGACATCGTCGGCCAAAGGAGCATATAGACGGAATAAAACACCCTTTTCGAGAACTTTTTTGTTCCGTCCTTTGGGTGTCTTGGTGGTCGTTTCGCGTGTGATGAAATGGGCGCCGAAGTATTTATGCGCCTCCAGGGTTTGTCCGAATAAGAAGTCGTTTAGGATGCCAGTAGCCATAATCGTTCCTCCCATAAGTACCAGCATAATTATATTAAAAAAAGACGTTAATATAAAGGGCGGGTTTCTTTTAGGCCGAGAAACGCCCGTAACGCCTTGATAAACTTATCAAAATAGTCTACAATTTCCCCGTTATTAGGAGAAAATTATGGCAAAAGTAATGTCGGTCAACGCAGGTTCATCCAGTTTAAAGTTCAAATTATTTGACATGCCTTCTGAAAAAGTCATTTGTTCGGGTATGGCCGAGAGAATCGGTCACGACGATGGCATTTTCGATTTCCGCGCCAATGGCAACAAGAACAAAAAGATCGTTCCTTTACCCAATCACGCCGTCGGTGTGCAAATGTTGCTCGATTCGCTAATTAGCGAAAAAGTCATCGCCTCGCTCGATGAAATCGTCGGGATCGGTCACCGTATCGTCCAAGGCGGCAAATACTACTCTTCCAGCGTCGTCATCACCAAAGACGTTGAAAATCACATCGAAGAACTGATTTCGCTCGCTCCGCTCCATAATAAACCCAATCTCGTGGCGTACCGTGCCTTCCGTGATGTTCTTCCCAACATCAAACACGTCGCCGTGTTCGACACCGCTTTCCACCAAACGATGGAACCGGTCGACTACATCTTCCCGATTCCCTATGAATACTATGAAAAATACGATATCCGTCGGTATGGTTTCCACGGAACATCGCACCAATACTTAGCTCAAGAGGCGATGAAATACTTGGAAGGTGTCCCCCACCCCCGCGTCATCACCTGCCACTTAG
>CAZKHP010000156.1:0-2588 GCA_964552695.1 uncultured Staphylococcaceae bacterium
AAACCGATGATCGTCGGAGGCGCGGGACACCGGGGCATCGTCTCGACGGCTTCATATGAAGCCCGTGCTTTAGGCATCCATTCGGCAATGCCCACCTACATGGCCAAGCAACTCTGCCCCCAACTCATCATCAAACACCCCGATTTCAGCCTTTACAGCAGTCTTTCCCGAAAACTGTTCGACTATGTCAGCCGGTACACCAAAATCATCGAGGTCGCCTCGATTGATGAGTGCTACGCCGATATGACCGCGGTGCTCAAAGGCGTCCCGGACGCTGAAGCATTCTTAAAGAATCTGCAGATGGGCCTGCTCAAAGAAACCGGGCTCAAAAGCTCGATCGGAATCGGTCCCACCAAGTTCCTGGCAAAGATGGCCAGCGATATGAAAAAGCCCATGGGCATTACGATTCTTCGTAGAAGAGACCTTCCGACGAAGCTTTATCCTTTGCCTATCAAAGACATGTTTGGTATCGGTAAGAAGACCTCGCCCAGGCTGGAAGCTTTAGGTATCAAAACCATCGGTGATTTGGCCACTTCCGAAAGTTTGGAGGTTAAAAACCTTCTTGGGAAGTTCTATTATGTACTCAAGGACTGGACCCATGGTTATGGCAGCGATGAAGTGACTGTCGAGCCTTCTGATCCAAAATCGATCGGAAATTCCAGTACGTTCTTGAATGATACGAACGATTATGAGGAAATTAAAGGGATGATGACCGCACTTTCTAAAGAAGTGAGTGACCGGGCCATCAAGGAGAACAAGAAGGGCAAAACCATCCAAATCGTCATAAAAGACTCGGATTTCAAGGTTCATAACCGCTCCGTGACCCTTCCTGAAGCCACCAATGACTTCGAAACCATCCTGACCCAAGCCTTAGTCCTCTTCGACAAGAACTACCAAGGCCAAAACATCCGCTTAGTAGGGGTTACACTCCAAAATCTACATAATCCTGTAGACCTAGTGACCCAAATGTCCTTGTTTGATTACTCCCAACATGAGGAGGAAAGCCAGACCAAGCTGCTGATCAACGAACTCAATCGTAAATTGAAGAAACCGTTGCTAAAACGTGCTTCTGAAGCCAAATAGGCGTTAACTAGTAAATAACTAGTAGAAAGTAAGTCGAAATGAAACTATCCGATGCGGTGGAACGATTCAGTCAATACCTACTTGCCGAGAAAGGTTTGAGCCCTCTGACCGTCCAAGACTACTTGGAGGATCTCAAGCAGTTCTTTTTAATCTTCGGCGATATGAAAAACGACACCGACGACTTGTTGGGAAGCGATCTTTCTGACTTTTTCATCAAACAAAGTGCGGATGGCCGAAAAACCACAACCATTATGCGTCGTCTCTCATCTACGCGTCATTTTTACCTCTTTCTCCAACGCGAAGGGCTCTTTAACGGACAATTTCCGACCATTGAGCTTCCTAAGAAGAGTACGCTTCTCCCTCGATGCCTATCGGTGGAACAAGTCGAAGACTTGCTCGAACAACCCAATATGGAAAAACCGTCGGGCGTCCGCGACCGTGCGATGCTCGAAGTCATGTACGCCTCGGGTCTACGTGTATCCGAACTCATCAATCTCACCCGTGGCCAAGTCAACTTTGAAAAAGGCATCCTCACGATCACCGGAAAAGGCGGAAAGATGCGCCAAGTGCCGATCGGAGACTTCGCTTTGGAGTACTTAGCCAAATACATCAACGAAGCCCGAAACCAAAACCCCGGAAAAAAGGATAAACATATCTTCCTCAATCTACGGGGAAAGCCGATCACACGACAATATTTCTTTATGAGCATCCGCGAATACGCGCTTTGCGCGGGTATTGAAACCGATGTTTCTCCGCACACATTACGGCATAGCTTTGCCACCCATCTTTTGGAAAATGGGGCAGAACTCCGTGCGGTCCAAGAAATGCTGGGCCATTCCAACATCGCGACCACCCAAATTTATACCCATGTTTCCACACGCCGGATCGTCAGTGCCTATGATTTGTATACCAAACGAAAGTAACGTATAATTTCAATTGTTTTAGGAGGTATCTATATGCAATATAGATTCAAACGCGTCTTCGTGATTGTCATGGATTCCCTGGGAATCGGCGCAATGGCCGATGCCGAACGTTTCGGTGATGCCGGGACCAATACCTTTGTCCATATCTCGCAAAGGAACCATGGCTTGAATATCCCGACCTTAAATTCTCTGGGTTTACGCGACCTAGACGAAGTTTTGGGTACCACGAAAGTGGCTCACCCGCAAAGTTATGTGATGAAACTCAACGAATCCAGCAACGGAAAAGATACGATGACCGGTCACTGGGAAATGATGGGCATTCTGACCACCAAACCCTTTAAGACTTTTACCGACACCGGCTTCCCGCCCGAATTAATCCGCGAACTCGAAGAAAAAACCGGCCATAAGGTCATCGGCAACTACGCCAGCAGCGGTACCGAAATCCTGAAAGAGCTCGGTGAACAACAAAAACGCGATAATTCCTTGATTGTCTATACTTCCGCCGACAGTGTCCTGCAAATTGCCGCCCATGAAGAAACCACGCCGGTCAAAGAACTGTATCGGTGCTGTGAAATTGCCCGT
>CAZKHP010000157.1:0-2564 GCA_964552695.1 uncultured Staphylococcaceae bacterium
ACCGCCAATAGGAGAACCGCCATAAAGCCCTTTTAGATAACGACCCGACACATCATGATGAGGTTGAATCCGAGGTGAAATCTGATCCAAACTATAAATCTCTTTTTCGGCTTCTCCTAGGATATTGATAACGTAAATTTGACGAGGTTGCAAGGCGTCCATGATCAACGTATTATGGGTCGTAGCAATAAATTGCCCTTTGAATCCCGGCATGAGATGTTCAAGAACAAAAAGCATCATTTCGGCATGAATCCCCGTGTCGACTTCATCCACAAAAACCATTTTTCCTTCGAGGGCCATATAGAAAGCAGGGAACAACTCTAAAAGCTTCAGCACGCCTGTGGATTCTTTTTGGGCGGGAATGTTTCTGATTTCACCGGCAATCACCTTTTTGAACACAAGGTTGTAACGAATGGTATTCCCATTGTTGATTTGACTATACTCAACTCCACGAACATCCGAAAATAAACTATTGTAAAAATAATCAATCGCTTTGCGCGTCGTTTCAAGCTTGGCTTCATCAGAGATTGGAATCACGCCGCTAATAATATCATTCAAAAAAGTCTTTGGAAGATGGGAAAGTCCGGTGTGATGATAAAAAGAGAAAGGAGACATTTCAAAAGCATGTTCTCTCTCCGAACATAAGACAGTCATTTCAGAAATAGCCTGCAGAAAGAAAACAAATTTCGAATCGACGTTTTTTTCAAAATACGCAAAATCCACCTGGGTCATTTCCTCAAAAAGAATACTTAAAAAAGAGGCTTTTCCAAAATAGCGTTCCTTTTTTTCCATAAGATCGGTTTTGTAAACTTCGCTGTTAAAAAGACGGTGATGGATTTTACTGCTATGTCCCGAGAAGCGGAACACTTCGACGGAATTATTATCCAAAGGATACCGCAAAGCTTCGTCAACGATTAGACCCTTTAAGAATGAAATTTCATAAAAATAAAGTAGCCCTTTAAAATCAAACTCAAAACTTAGTTTCATCGGTTCGTTTTCAGTTCCGATCATTTGTGCCTCTTTCGCAAGATTCTCCAAATTTCGGTAGCCATCGAATCCGTTTTTGAAACTTGGCGAAGCGGCCTTGGCTTGGATTCTCATCCATTCCTCTACTTTTCGTAGCGAATACAAGGTTAAGAGTGACCTCGACAAAAATAAAAATGCACTGATTATGTTCGATTTTCCAGCACCATTTTCACCATAAATAAAGGCGAGTTTTTTCGGTTTTCCTTTTTGGCCGGTGAAATCAATAGTCGTATCTTTAAACGATTTGAAATTTACCATTCGTAATGTCTTAATCATGGAAAATTCCTCCGTAGATTTAGAATACGCCTAAATATTTTAAAAATCAACTTTTTTATACATTTTGTATTATTTTTGAAAGTTTAATATATTTAATGGGCTTCCATTTAACTAATAGTGCCTTTAAACGCAAAAAAGTCCCCTAAAAAGAAAAAAGCCCGGCAGCTCGCTATTCTCTCCGGCAAGCCGGATACCTTCGCCACTACGGTGCTTAACTTCTGTGTTCGGGATGGGAACAGGTGTGTCCACCGCGCCATCGCCACCAGACTTTTCTCTTCTCAGATCGCTAGCTTACGCTAGTTCTCTGAAAACTGGATACTGTGTTTTTCATGCTCTTTCGAAAATAACCCGAAATATTTTACTTTTTTGTTTTCTTTATAAAAACTTAATGAAATTAAGTCCTCGACCTATTAGTATCAGTCGACTGAGCGAGTTGCCCCGCTTACATCTCTGACCTATCAACCTCTTAACATTAGAGGGGTCTTACTTCTTGCGAATGGGAAGTCTCATCTTAAGGCTGGCTTCACGCTTAGATGCTTTCAGCGTTTATCCATTCCATAGGTAGCTACCCAGCCGTGCCACTGGCGTGACAACTGGTGCACCAGAGCTATGTCCATCCCGGTCCTCTCGTACTAGGGACAGATCCTTTCAAACTTCCTACGCCCACGACAGATAGGGACCAAACTGTCTCACGACGTTTTGAACCCAGCTCGCGTACCACTTTAATTGGCGAACAGCCAAACCCTTGGAAGGTACTTCCCCTCCAGGATGTGATGAGCCGACATCGAGGTGCCAAACCGCGTCGTCGATGTGAACTCTTGGACGCGATCAGCCTGTTATCCCCAGGGTAGCTTTTATCCGTTGAGCGACGGCCCTTCCACGCGGGACCGCCGGATCACTATGCCCGACTTTCGTCTCTGTTCGACTAGTAAGTCTCACAGTCAAACACCCTTATGCCATTGCACTCGACGCACGATTTCCAACCGTGCTGAGGGTATCTTGGGGCGCCTCCGTTACTTTTTGGGAGGCGACCGCCCCAGTCAAACTGCCCGCCTAACACTGTCCCCCACCCCGTAAGGGGCGTAGGTTAGAATAATCGTATTTCAAGAGTGGTATCCCAACGTTGACTCCGCCAGAGCCAAAGCCCCGGTTTCAAAGTCTCCCACCTATCCTGTGCATGACGCACAATTACTCAATATTAAGTTACAGTAAAGCTCCATGGGGTCTTTCCGTCTAGTCGCGGGTAACCTGCATCTTCACAG
>CAZKHP010000158.1:0-2562 GCA_964552695.1 uncultured Staphylococcaceae bacterium
TCTTTTTCATACCATATGACGATTGCATTTCCGCCTTCCTCTAACTCCAGATTGTGGGGAATGCGGTAAAGCGTTTGATACCAATCTTCGAATAATCGGATGATCTCTTTTTGGGAGGCTTTTTGAGAATATGAAAACGTCAATTTATATGGGTATTTGACCTTGGGAAGAGCGTCTTGAAACTTGCGAAGAAGATCATATTTCCACGGGGTCGGTTTATGAATGATCATGTCCCATTGTTCAGGTTTAAAGGGATTACGAAAAATGTAATCAAACGACAAATCAAAATATTCGGCTTCATCAAGTCCGATCGACTTGAGAAATCGCTGCATTTTATCGTCCATACAAACCTCCTAGAACAATGCGATGACGTCTTTGAAAATGAGCAGCACCATCAAAATCAGGAGAATGCCTACGCCGATGGCGGAAATAATGTTTTTAACTTTCGAGGGGATTTCTTTCTTGGTAATGGCCTCAATGCCGATGACCAATAATTGCCACCCGTCCAATCCCGGGAAGGGAAGGAGGTTAAACATCGCAATGTTCACGGAAATCAGGCCCCATACATCAATATAGGTTCCTAAGCCAAGCGTCGAGAAGATGGTCGATGTCGTTGAGAAAATGGAGACGATTCCGCCGATGTTTTCATAGCCTTGGCCCACAAATAAGCCCGCTAAAGTCTTACCGATCATGGTGAAACCGTTCCACCAGTCTTTTCCGGATTGGGCGATGGCCTCAAAGAAGGAATAACGGAATGAAATGACATTGAATCCGATGCCAGAATCGGCCCATGCATAAACCGTTTCGCCATCAACCACTTCACTGACGGTGGTCAAGGTTAAATTGACGATGCGCGTCGTATATTCGGTTTCAGAAGTATAGGTCTTAATGACCACCGGGAAGGTAATCGTGTCCGTTAATTCGGTGGGGACGTAATAGATGGTTTCTTCGCCATCAATGCGGGAGAAAGACAAGATATCTTCTAATTGGTCTTCATAACTGGAGAAGCCCACATAATTGACGGTGTAACTGACGGAATCATTGGAAACGCCGGTAACTGAACCATCGCGGAGAGGTGAAAAATCAAGGACTTCTCCACTTTGGATGCCCGCAGTTTCGGCAACACTTCCAGCACCAATGACAAGCTCATTGGTTAACGAACGTTGTGTGAATGCAAAGTTGCTAACGAAGAAAAGGACGAATGCAAGAATGAAGTTCAGGATGATGCCGGCGCTCATGATGATGGCGCGTTTCCATTTGGCAACACCTAAAAGGCTTCGTTCTTTGGGGACAACAATCTCTTTGGGAGCATCTTCGGATTCCCCGAACATTGCGACATATCCGCCTAAAGGAAGGATGCGGATGCTGTATTGGGTTTCTTTTGTTTTCTTTTTGAAAATCGTCGGTCCAAAGCCGATGGAGAATTCCATGACATAGACTTTAAAAAGTTTGGCCATCGAAAAGTGTCCAAGTTCGTGAATGATGATCAATAAACCAAGGCTGATGGCAAATAGCAAGATGGACCAGATATTCATACATTGTTCTCCTTAATGAGTTGTTGGCAATACACTCGGGTATAACGGTCGGCTTCAACGATTTGCGAGAAAGTCGGATGTTTAAGATACGGGATTTCTGCAAGGCATTTTGCAATCGCTGCCTCGATTTTTAAAAACGAGATGGCGCCTTCGAGGAAGGCTTGAACCGCCACTTCGTTGGCCGCATTGAGGATGGCTAACGCGGTTCCTCCCTTGGTGAGGGCTTCACGCGCATAACCGACGCACGGATAGCGTTTGGGTTCAAAGGCATGAAAGTGGAAATCGCCAAAGTCTGAGAGGTTCAAACGGCTGATGGCCTCGCATCGACGAGAACCCCCATAAAGCGCATAGGCAATCGGGATACGCATATCCGCGGGTCCGATGTCGGCAAGAAACGAACCATCATTGAATTCCACAAGGGAATGGATTTTACTTTCATCGTGAAGCAGGACATCAATCTTTTCTTGCGGGAAGTTGAATAAATAATGGGCTTCGATGATTTCAAAACCTTTGTTCATCATCGTCGCGGAATCGATCGTAATCTTTTTACCCATCGACCACGAAGGATGGCGAAGCGCGTCTTCGACGGTGACCTCGCTGAGTTTTTCGCGTGGCAGATTGCGGAAACTGCCACCGCTGGCGGTTAACACCAAACGACGGATTTCCGTGGTGTCGTGGTTTTGAAGGCATTTGGCCAAAGCGACATGCTCGCTGTCGATCGGATATAGATGCGCTTCATTATGGAACAAGAGGTTGCGGATAAGGTCGCCACCGACAACCAACGATTCCTTGTTGGCCAAAGCCACATCGATATTCTTTTCTAGGGCGCGAACCGTCGGGGCAAAGCCGACAAAGCCGACCAGGGCATTGACGACAAGGTCGCAAGGAACATTTTCCAGAAGATCCAGAAGTCCTTGGTCACCACTATAGACATTTCGATCAGGGTATTTTTTTAGGAATGTTTTGACAAGTTCGCCGTGGCCGATGCAAAAGGAAAGAACATGGGGGTTTTGCATAAGAATTTGAT
>CAZKHP010000159.1:0-2553 GCA_964552695.1 uncultured Staphylococcaceae bacterium
TTTCGGTGCCACTACCTCTTCATTGAACGGCGGCAATTGGTCCAACATCGGTTCTTTATCAATAAGGAATCTCTTCTTAGCAAATCGAACGATTGAACGCATGAGGGACAAATAACGTCCTTTTCCCTTCAATTTCGTCTTGTTGATATAATCAAACCAGGCGTAAAAATCTTGATAATCGACCTTGTAGTAAGGTTTGTCTGCGACAATGGGAATATAATGCCGGTTGACCCGGTAATGGGTGTTCGTCTCGCCGTTAGGTTTGAAATGGGATGCCCACTCATCCAAATAGATCTTCATGACATTGCGAAAAGAGACTTTGCTGATTTTGCTATCAAAGTTTGTCCTTTTGTCAATTTGATACTTTTCTTCCTCAAGAGCTTCTTCTTTGTCCGAAAATCCACGGACAGTGAATTGTTTCCCTTGGATGGAAAAGTGAAGATCCCACTTTTTTGTTTTTTTATTGAAATACGCCGGCACGGTATCACCCCCACAAAATCAGTCAACTGAATTTTATTTTTTTGGGGTTTAGTTTTCAATCCTATGCTCTTTATTTAATTGTGTATTTCGATGTACATAAAAAAATCAAAATTTGCTTTGGAGATTATTATGGTTTTAAATTTACGGAAAAGACGGGCTTAAGCGGTAAAAACTAATTTGACAACGTTAACATTTTGAAATATAATAAAAAACAAAGAAATAAACATGAGTACAACATTAAAAGATCTGGCTCAAATCACTGGTTACTCCGCCATCACGATTTCCCGAGCAATTAACACACCTGAAAAAGTCAAAAAGGCTACCCGGGATAAGATTTTAGCGGAAATCGAAAAGCACCGCTACTTTCCAAATAATGTAGCCAAGGCTTTAGTCTATAATCGAACCAATATTGTTTTTGTTTATATTCCTAATGATTTAAGCCCAACCAATCAATTCGTCATGCAAGTCAATGCAGGCATCAGTGAATACCTGGGAAAGCATGGGTATTCATTATTGGTAAGCCGGCACTGGTACCATCAAGAAGCTGCAGACGGTTTAATTTTGATGGGCTTATCAGAAAGCGACGAGATTGCTTTACGTTCTTTAGCTAAAGAAAAACCTTTAGTTTTATTTGGACATGATCCATGGGTGGATTGCATCGATATCGATAACTTTGAAGGAATGCGTTTAATCACGGAGTTTGCTATTAAAACGGGGCATCTCCAACCCGCTTTTTTCGGAATCAATCAAGCTAAAAAATTCACGAAAGACCGTTATCTGGGCTATCAAAAAGCTCTTGCCGAACAGCACATCATTGAAAACAAGTCCCATGTCATTTTCACCGACAATAATTCTGATGCTGGTTTTAAGGAAGCCACTACCCTCATCAAAAAATACCCTGAAATCAACTGCATCATTTGTTCAAGCGATGACCAAGCCATTGGGGCACTCCGCGCCGCACAAGAAATGGGAAAACGCGTTCCAGAAGACCTTGCCATTACGGGATTCGATGGCTTAGGTTCCGAACTAGTAACCTATCCCAAACTGACCACTATCCATCAGCCCATTTTTGAAGCAGGAATGGAATTAGCCAAGCGACTCCTCGAAAAAATTAAGCATCCCGATAATCAGGGCCCTGTCGTCAGTTTTTACAAGCCGTCTTTAGTGATTCATGACACGTGCCGATAATCGGTAATACTATTTCAGCATTCTCTTTTTATAAAAAATGTTATCGTTACCAAATGGAGGAATATGAATGAGTAGTAAGTACAGTTCCCGTTTATCCCATTGGATGCTCGTTGCTACCTGTTTTAGTTTGGCTTCGTGCCAAAAAAACGCCGAACCACCGCTTTCGTTTTGGGCGTATCAACCCTCAACCCAAGCGCATCAGAATGCCTTTCGTGCATTAATCGCTGATTTTACAGAGCAAACAGGCATTCAAGTCAAACTGAACTTGGTGGTCAAAGATAGTTTTAATACCGCCCTGACAAGCGCTTTATCCGGGCGTTCAAAACCGGATCTTTCCTATCTTGATCAGCCACTCATTGCTGATTATGCTTCCGACGGAACGCTGGCGGACTTAACTTCGTTTATGGCAACCTCCGAAACATTATCTCCAGATTCCTTTTACCCCTCTGTTTATTCGACAAACGTATATGAAGGAAAAACCTATGGGATTCCCCTCAACATGACCAGCACTGTGCTGTTTTATAATAAGGCGCTTGTTTCCCAAGCCCCAACGACTTGGGCGGATTGGCTTTCTTTTAGAGATCAATTGCCTTCCGGAAAATCATTATTTGATGGCATTGGAAACGGCGGATACGCTGGGTGGTATTTCCAATCATTTTTAGCAAACTGTGGCGGAAACCTCGTTAATGAGGGGGGTACTGCCGTATCGTTCAACGATGCCGAGGGCGTCGCGGCCGCAACAATGATCAAGCAACTCTATGGTAATGACACCACGTCCATCCTCAACCGAGGAACGAGTGATGCTTTTGGCAATGGGTTGGTCGCTTTCAAAATGGGTTCTTCTTCCGATATTGACCGATTGGATGTCAATTTTCCATCCTTAGA
>CAZKHP010000160.1:0-2514 GCA_964552695.1 uncultured Staphylococcaceae bacterium
ATACCCAACAAATGATTGATTATGGCACTCACATCGTCGAGGCGTGACTCCCGGTAAAGCAGGCCAAATCGTTTTAGGTGTTCCTGTGTTTAATACCGTTAAAGACGCGGTGGACGCGACGCATGCGAATGCTTCGGTCATCTATGTTCCTCCTGCGTATGCCGCGGGTGCGATTAAAGAAGCCATTGACGCCGGAATCGCCCTGATTGTTTGCATTACCGAAGGTATTCCTATTTTGGATATGGCGAAGATCAAACATTATCTTGAAGGAAAACCCACTCGCTTGATTGGTCCTAATTGCCCCGGAATCATTACGCCCGGAGAATGCAAAATCGGGATCATGCCGGGATACATCCATAAAAAAGGCCATGTCGGGATCATTTCCCGTTCAGGGACTTTAACCTACGAAGCGGTCAAACAACTTTCCGACCGTAACATCGGACAATCCACGGTCATCGGTATCGGAGGCGATCCCATCAAGGGAACCTCGTTTGTCGATGCCTTACAAGCGTTCGAAGCCGATCCCGAAACCAAAGCCGTCGTCATCAATGGTGAAATCGGCGGAAGCGGGGAAGAAGAAGCTGCAGACTATATTGCCAAACATATGACCAAACCGGTCGTTGCCTTTATCGGTGGACAATCTGCTCCCAAAGGAAAACGGATGGGTCATGCCGGAGCCATCATTATGGGTAGTAAAGGAACCGCGGAAGGTAAAATGGAAGCTTTACGAAAAGCAGGCGTGGCGATTGCCATGACGCCTGATACGATTGGCGAAACGCTTGTCAAAACACTCTCCGAACGCGGCATCGTGTTATAAAAAGAGGAACATTCTATGCTTGATTTCTTAATAGACAATCCAATCCTCGTCATGTTCCTTATCGCGGTTTTGGGGTATGCTCTTGGAAGAATCCGCATCAAAGGCATGGATCTGGGAACCGCAGGTATCTTATTAGTCGCTTTGGTTTTTGGCCACTTTGGTTTGGAAGTCCCGGCGATTATCCAAAACATCGGGTTGGTCTTTTTCGTCACTTCCGTAGGTTTTATCGCCGGGCCGACCTTCTTCCGTAATTTCAAAGGCAAAGCCATTGCCTATGTCGCCATGGGCGTCATTATGGTTCTCTTGGGTGTCTTAACCTGTGTGAGTATCATTCTTATCAGTGGAATCCAAACCGAATTAGCCGTGGGCTTAATGTCCGGTGCAATGACGACCACCCCCGGATTAGCGGTGGGTCTTGAAGCCACAGGAAACTCACCTTTGGTTTCCATTGGTTATGGCATTGCCTACCCCTTTGGCGTCGTGGGCTTAGTTCTTTTTGTCCAACTGATGCCGCGTATTTTTAAAACCGATATGAAAAAAGAACGGGAACAATTTGCTAAGGCGAATGAAGCTCCCAAAGTTGAAAAGAAAAAGAAATTGTTCAATGTCGATGTTTTGGGTTTCTTCGGTTTTGCCCTGGCCATCGTCTTAGGTTATTTGCTTGGAAAAATCGAAATTCCTTTCCCGGGCGGAGTCAAATTCTCATTAGGCACCTCCGGTGGACCCCTTATTGCAGGACTTCTTTTTGGTCACTTCGGTGCCATTCTCCGCGTGGACTTTAAAATCAAAAAAGAAACCTTGGTTACGGTTCGAGAAATCGGGTTAGCCTTCTTCTTGATGGGAGCGGGAACCAAAGCCGGAGCGGGTTTCGTCGAAGTCCTTCAAGAACAAGGCGCAATGCTCTTTGTTTATGGGGCGATTATGACTCTTATTCCGATGATCGTGGGTGCTTTCTTTGCCTTGAAAGTCTTCAAACTCAGCATGTTCAATAGTTTAGGCACCATCTGTGGGGGAAGAACCAGTACTCCGGCCTTAGGCGCACTCATTCAAACCACCGGAACGGATGATGTGACCATCGCCTATGCCGCTTCTTATCCGATTGCGATTGCGGTGATTGTCATCACCTTCCAGTTAGTGTGCTTGATATTCTAATAAAATGGCGATGTTTCTTTTCATACCATCTTCTCTCATTTTTTTACAAATGAAAGGGTAGAAACATGTTTAAGAAAATCTTCAAATCCTTCCGTTCCATCGACTTTAAACTGTTCTTTGCGTTATTGCTTATGGGGCTAATTCCGACCATTTACACAACGGTCAGAATCTACTTTTTAGGCAATCTTCCTGGAGATTGGGGATTTAACATCGCCAGTCAGCTTTCTTGGGTCAACTTGCTTTACGAAATCGTCCAAGAAGCCTTGATTCTCCCGTTGTTTTACATCATTGGGCTTTCTTTGAACGATAATAACGAACTGGCAAATAAAATCCGGACAGGATTACTTGTGACTTTTGGCATCTATGGCGCCTTGTCGATCTTGATTTCCATTTTTGCGAATCCTTTAGTTCGCTTTATGGCCCAAAATGTCACATTGGTGGATGAAACCGTTACTTATATCCGTCTGGAAACCCTCGCCAACGTCTTTTCAACCTTGACTCAGTTCATCACGATGGCGTTGATTACGATGAAACGCTAAAAAGTT
>CAZKHP010000161.1:0-2459 GCA_964552695.1 uncultured Staphylococcaceae bacterium
ATGAAACAATGGAAAACGCTTACTCTTGGCCTAATGGCGGTCGTTGCTTTTTCTTTGTCCGGATGCACTGAAAATCCGGGCGATTCGAACTCGTCGGGAAACTCCGGAAGTGACAGCCAAGGCACAAGTTTGCCAGATTATCAGACCGGCGATGTGATTTACCACGAGAAAGTGGTCTATGACACCTCGAAGGAAGCTTACAATGTCTCGATGGCGTTGAATTCGGAGGAAAAAGCCAAAGCAGTCACCTGCGGATTAACCATCGCCACCGCCTCTCAATACAGTACAAGAAACGGCATTTTAACCGTCAGCGGTTCGTTCATGTCGCAACTGGATTTGGGAGAACGGACCCTAGTCGTTACATTAGAATCCGGAACGAAAGTCGGATTCGAACTGATGGTGGTCACCAAAATCATTACCACCGCCATGGAATTTCAAAACATCAATGAAGATTTAAACGGAATCTATGTCTTAGGCAACGACATTGATTTAAGCGATATCCCCAATTTTGAACCGCTCGGCTTCTTCAATGGTGAAACCGATCCGAACAACCACTACTTCCATGGCATTTTGGAAGGTAATGGCTACATGGTTAAAGATGCCCGCGTCTTTTATGCGAGCAGTACCGATTCCAGTGAAGATGTCTATTATGGAGATTCACTGTTTGAAGAAGAAGCCCACCAAGCCGGAAACAACATCGGCCTTTTCCAAATCATCGGTGAAGGCGGTATCGTTCGGAACATTCACTTTGATAACATCAAGGTCCGCGGAAGAACCATCGTTGGTGCCATCGCTGGCATCGTCGCCGGAACGTTAGAAAACTGCCTTTTGACCAATTCGCGCGTTCAAATGGGCACGCACTTCTATGACAACGACTGCAATATGGGCGCCGTTGCCGGTTCTGTCACCGCAACCGGAAAAATTAAAAACGTCATTTCCACATTAGCAGCCGGATCTTTATCGGTCCCGAATATTTTCAAAGATTTCAGCGCCGATTATATCGGCAAAATCGGGAACGGCTGGGATCACGTCGCCGAGCCCAACAATACCGATCCGTGGTGGCAATTTGCCAACGTCGATCGTCCGCTCATGCGGTATGACTCTCAAGGCAAAAACCCGGTTGATTCCGGAACCAAAGAAATCGATAGCAACGGCACTCAATCCAACGGCGTCTACGGATTGGTCGGAAAAACCTGGGGACAAATTGATGATTCGTATTGCTTAGCCTATGCGTATACTCCATTTGAAGGGACTTCAAGGACAATCAATCTTACCCAAACGCACAAGACCAGCATTAAACCCGCCAGCGGAGATGTCGATATGGGCATCATCGTGAATTCGGGAGTAAAAACCGCCATCGAGCTCAAACAATCTTCTTTATATACTGCTTACGACGCCAATGTGTGGCATATCGCCGATGGAAGCTATCCTTCTTTGATTGCCCCGCAAATTGTTACCACTATTGCTGAATAAAAAGCTCCTTGATGAAAGGGTAGGCATCCTGACGAGGATACACCGCCCTTTCATTCATTCGAAAATCTTTACAGAATTTAGGAAATAAAAATGAAAAAAACAACCGTCGTCTTCTCGCTTATGTCACTGCTTGTGCTCACAAGTTGTACTTTCACTTTTCCCAGTTTAAGTACGTCTTCGTCTGAGGAAAATGAAAGTTCATCCGTTTCGAGCGAAGATCCGAGTTCATCTTCCGAAAGTTCGTCCGAAAGTAGTAGTTTACCCTCTTCCTCTTTGGAATCCTCTTCGAGTTCCTCTCCCTATACGCTTGTTTGGAACGACGAATTCGACGGAACGTCCTTGAATGAGTCCAATTGGTCTTACATGTATGGCGATGGTTCCAATTATGGCAATCCGGGATGGGGAAACGGCGAAGCGCAATTCTACACCAAGAACAATACCCGGGTTCAAAACGGACAATTGATTATCACCGCCAAAGCTGAATCCTTGGGGGGCAAAAATTATACTTCCAGCCGGTTACGAACCGCCGGAAAAGTCTACACCACGTATGGCCGTATCGAAGCTTCCATTTCTTTACCTGCTGTTGCCGGTATGTGGCCGGCCTTTTGGATGCTTCCCGAAAGCGACACACCTTATGGGGGTTGGGCCGCCGGTGGTGAGATCGACATTATGGAAGCCAAGGGTCGCATCAACACCTCTACCAGTGGCGCTTTGCACTTTGGCGAAGTGGGCCGATCAACCTACATTTCCAATAACCAAACCTTCCCGAACCAAACGTTTGAAGGATTTCATGTTTACGCCATCGAATGGGAAGAACATGAAATCCGTTGGTACGTCGATGATCGTTTGTTCATGATTTGCAGTTCAGATCAATGGTGGTCGGCCAATTCCGATCGCGATACCGCTCCCTTTGACGTGGACTTCCATATTTTGTTAAATATGGCGGTCGGTGGTCACTTTGATGGTTACACACTTCCTCCCGAGGG
>CAZKHP010000162.1:0-2457 GCA_964552695.1 uncultured Staphylococcaceae bacterium
GCCGCCGGAGACACATTCATCGGTGCGTTCTTAACCTACTTGGCAGAAGAAAAAAGCATTTTTGAGGCTATGGACTTTGCTTCCGCCGCTTCAGCTCTTTGCATTACCAAAAAAGGTGCTCAACAATCCATTCCATCGAGAAAACAAACCGAAGAATTTCAAAGGAGCGGAATATGCAAAAGAAAATAACCACCATTAAAGACATTGCGGAATCCTGTGGGGTTTCGATGACGACGGTCTCGTTGGTCCTGAACAACCGCCCCAACAATGTTTCTTCGGCGACGAAAGAAAAAATTATCCGCACCGCCAATGAATGGGATTATCATCCCAATGGCATTGCCCGTTCGTTAGCCACCAAAAAATCCAACACCATCGGCATTATCGTCCCCGATATCAGCAACTCATTCTTCTCCGAATCCGTGAAGAGCATGCAAATCGAACTGGACAAGAAAGGGTATACTGTCCTTCTTTGTAACAGTGAAGAACAGTTTGCTAATGACGTCAAATACATCAAATTACTTTCGAGCCGTCAAGTAGATGGTTTGATTCTCACGGTATCTGCCGAGACCATGGCGGACAATCAATGGGAAATCGTTAAAGAACTTTTGCATACGCTGAAAATCCCGACCGTTCTTTATGACCGGTTTTTTCCAGGAGAAGAACCGAAAGTGTATGTGGATAACACGCAAGGCGCGTATGAATTGACCAAGCATTTGATTGAAAACGGACATCGTGAAATCGGCTTAATTACTGGCCCCTTGGATCTCGTGAGCACGCAAGGCCGTTTGGCGGGCGTCGAAAAAGCCTTGAAAGAAGCGGGGCTAGCCATCAAACAGGAACATATTGTTCATGCCAAATACGACATCGATTCCGGTCGACAAGGTGCCAAAAAACTTTTGGGTAAAGTCAGCGCCATCTTTGCTTTCAACGATATGCAAGCTTATGGTGTTTTGGAAACAGCCCGAGAACGTCGCATGGGAATTCCGCGCGATGTAAGCCTCGTAGGCTTTGACGATATTTTTTATTCGGCAGTCCTCGATATGCGTCTCACGACCGTCAGCCAACCGATTGCGGAGATGACAAAGCAACTTTGTTCTTTGATGGTCCGTTCGATTGAAGATCATGAAGTCAACCCGGGCGGAATAAGTATTCCTGGAACATTGGTCAAACGCGATAGCGTTCGAGCGATATAGGTTTGAAAATGGCTAAAAAAACGATACAGCTTCAAAGACAAGACGGGTCCATCATCCCGGGGTCTCTTCCCAAGAAAAAACGTCCATGGAATCAAAATGATTTTATTCTTTTCGGAATGGCGTTATTATCCGTTATTTTCTTGGCTGTATTTGCTTATGCCCCTCTTTATGGCTTGGTTTTGGCGTTTAAAGAGGGCGATGGCTATCTTAACATCCTCACCGCCATCCGCGAAGCTCGTTGGAATGGGTTCGATAACTTCCGTTATTTTCTGACCGATCCTGATTTCAAAAACATCATGGTCAATACCATCGGGCTCAATGTCCTTCAATTGTTAATCAATTTCCCGGCTCCAATCATTTTTGCCATCTTGATGAGTGAACTTTTAGGTAATCGCTTCAAAAAAATGGTTCAAACGGTGACTTTTTTCCCGCACTTCATTTCGTGGGTCATCTTTGGGGGTATTTTCTTGTCACTTTTGGATTATGACACAGGAATTGTCAATAACCTCTTGGTTGACCTCGGTATCATCAAAAATCAAGTGGACGTTTTAGGCGATCCCCGCTACTTTTGGGGCCTCATTATCGTTACCTCGATTCTCAAAGGTTTGGGATGGGGATCGGTGATTTACGTGGCAGCCATCAGCGGCATTCCGAACGAACTTTATGAAGCTGCGAAGATCGATGGCGCTAACCGGTGGCACAAGATTTGGAATATTACGATTCCCTCCATTTTGCCTACCATCACGCTGTTTTTCATTCTTTCCATTGCGGGTTTGCTCAATAACGGAATCGAGCACTTGTGGGTTTTCCAAAACGCCAACAATATCATTCGCAGCGAAGTCCTTGATACGTTTATCTATCAATTTGGCATACCCAGCTGGCGTTACAGCTATGCGACCGCATTGGGTCTATTTAAATCCATTATTTCGTTAGGTTTATTGATCGGCGGAAACACGATTCTTAAAAAAATCACCGGGAAAGGAATCTACTAATGAAACTGTTTGCTTACCTCAAAAACGATAACATTCGGTCCATTATCCGTCGAATCCTTCTCTGGGGTTTCGTGATTGCCGTGATGGCCGTTGTCTTCTTCGCCTATACCTCGAACATCGAGATTGATGAAGGAACGCCGGCCTTGTATTCCACCTTGAACGTTTTGTTTTGGGTTTGTTTGGTTTTGGCAATGATTATGGCGTGTCCTTTGGTTTACATTTTCGTTCTCGATGATCACGCACGGAAAGAAAGGGCAAAAATCGTTCGGAAA